>NZ_DOPT01000046.1:84036-172422 GCF_003512625.1 Herpetosiphon sp.
CTCGATAAGGTGATTCTCAAAAATCATCAAGCAACCGATCAAGGCGGGGCGATCTATTGCTTTCAAGGCAGCGGCGGTAGTTTAACGATTCGCAATAGCAGTTTTCAGGGCAATCGCTCAGCTTCGGGCGGCGCGATTTATAACGATGGCTGCGATTTGGCTATTGACAATAGCGATTTTACTGCCAATATAGCTCCGACCAACACCGTTACTTCATTTGGGGGAGCGATTTATAGCGTTGGCCCAACCACGATCACCAACAGCCGTTTTTATCGCAATCAAGCCCGTGATGGCGGTGCGATCTTCATTCACACTCAAGCCTCAGCAACCATTCGTTATAGCAACTTTCTCGAAAATACTGGTGGTTATGGCGGTGCGCTCGAAAACACTGGCGGACTGACGATCACCGATAGTTTATTGCAAGCCAACACGGTTAGTGGCACTGGCGGCGCAATTTGGAATAGCGGTGGGCGCTTGTTGCTCAAACGCTCACGCCTGCTGGGCAATCAGGCCGATGAGGGTGGCGCAATTAGTAGCTATGGTACACACGCCGAACTCGTCGATCTATTGATCGAGGCGAATCAAGCAACTGGCACAAATGGCGGTGGAGCAATTTACCATTCTAGCGGCACACTGTTTATCAGCAATGCTAGCCTAATTCGTAACCAAGCAAGTGCTGGCCATGGTGGCGCAATCTACCAAAATTCCGACGACAACTTGACCCTGACCAACGTGACAGTCGCCGAAAATCAGGCCGATCAATTTGGTGGTGGCCTTTATCACAAAGCGCGTTATGCGGTGATTACCAACAGCACTTTTTACAACAACACCGCTTTGGCTGGCAACGAATGGTACGAGGATTCGCCGCTGACCAGTGAGCAACCAGGCATTATTCAAATTGGCAATAGTGTCGTGGCTGGCGCTAGCAATAATTGTGGCGGCAGCGCTGTCCAATCGTTGGGCTTCAATTTTAGCGATGGTACATGCGCTGGGCTCGATACGGCCAGCGATCAGCAAAATACCAATAATCTGCTGCTTTCGGCGCTCCAAGTGAATGGCGGGCGCGTGGCCATGCCAGTTTATACGCCGCTGACGGGCAGCCCATTAATTGATAGTGCCGATCCTAATCTTTGTCCAACGACTGATCAACGGGGCGCGACACGAGTGGCTGGCTGTGATGTTGGCGCGGTCGAAGCGGCGGTGCAATTACCCCAAGTTTATTTGCCATTAGCAATCCGTTAATTGATTGTGGAGGAACCTATGCGACGTATTTCAAGTTTGATCTTGCTGATGATTCTGGTCGGCTGTGGGGTGGCTGCTCCAGCGCCCACGAACCCTGCCGTAACCAGTGTGAGCGGCGAGGCCACCAATTTGCCGCCCGATTCAACCAAAACCAGTTTGCCAGTGATCATGACCGGTGATCCGAATGCTCACCCACGTTTATGGCTAACTCAAGCCGATTTGCCGCGATTGCGAGCGTGGGCCAGTGATTCCAACCCAATGTATCGTGATGGCTTGAAGTTGGTGGCTGAAGAGGCCAAAATTACCATGGATGCTGGCGATGTGCCAATCCGTGATTGTGGCAGCACCGAATACGAAGAGTTTCCAACCGAAATGTATGCTGAACTCTTCGCTTTTATGTCGTTGATTGATCCCAATGAGGCGGCTCGCGCCGATTATGCGCAACGAGCGCGAACCCTGTTGATGTACATCATTAATATTGCGGCGCAAGGCCCAGCTGAAAATGATGATTATCTGTGCCCTGAAACTCAATCGACAGGCTACCCGCCATTTCGTAGCCCACGCTTTTTTACCGAGGATTCAAACCGCGCCCGTTGGCATGGCGAGGCCTTTCCCTTGGTCGTCGATTGGATTTACCCAGTCTTGAGTGCTAGCGATAAAGCGGCGATTCGCGGGGTCTTTTTACGCTGGTCAGATGAAATTGTCCAACGTGCCTATCATCATCCCGAGCCAGTTGGCGTGATCAACGATCCAAGTTTGATTGCCGATACAGCTCAAGTACGTTGGTCTGGCAATAACTATTTTGTGGCCCATATGCGCAATTTGGGCATGATGGCACTAGCATTTGATGCCAATGACGACCCAAATAATCAACTGCGCGATTATTTGAACAACGCCACCGGTGCTTGGCTGTATATTTTTGATCATCTGACCCGTACCGATAGCAAGGGTGGCCTATTGCCGGAAGGCTTTGAGTATAGCCCACAAACCGCCAGCTATGCGATTCAATTTCTGTTGGCTTTGCAAACCGCAGGCAAAGATACCTGTGGCCCGCACTGCAAACTGACCGAAAATCCATTTTGGGATGATTTTGTTACCAGCTACTTACACTCGTTGAGTTCCAACCCAACCGAAGATCCTAATCATGGTTTGGTCTATCAGCCAGCCTGGTATGGCGATGCCCAGAGCTATCACTTGGTCGATTTTATCAATGCCTTTGGTTCATTGGGGATTTACGATCAACGGACTGGCAATGCTGCCCGTTTGGCCAAAGTGCGCTGGATCGAAACCGTCACCCCGCCAGGTGGAGCTGAGGGCTTGATCGAACGAGTTGGCAACCCCAATGATTTTCGCGATGCCATTATCTATTTCATGCTGTTTGATCCGACGGCTGCTGTGGCAAGCGACCCACGGCCAAGCCTACCGCTGGATTTCTACGCTGAAGGCATGCACAAAATTTTCTCGCGTACCAGTTGGGCCGATGATACAGGTTGGTTCAATTTCAGCCTAAGTTGGAATTTTATCGACCATCAACAGGCCGATGGCAATCATTTTGAGTGGTTTCGCAACGGCGAATGGCTAACCAAAGCTCGCACTGGCTACGCTGATATCGCCGAGGGCATCGCCAGCTCCGAGTTTCGCAACCTGATCGCACTCGAAAATGATCAGCCTGATCGTGATCCATCCGATTGGCGGATCGATCTATGGCAACGTGGCTCACAATGGAATTTAGTGCCAACTGGTGATCCAAACTTAGTTGCACATAGCCTTGATAGCCGTTTTACCTATGCTTTGGGCGATGCAACCAACCTCTACAATAGCGAAAACGAGGCAACGACCGATATTAGCCACGCTAGTCGTTCGATTGTCTGGCTCAAACCCGACACGATTGTGACCTATGATCGTGGCACATCGCAAACCGCCAACCGCTTCAAACGCTGGTGGCTACAATTGCCCACACCAGCAACCGTTAACGGCAACCGCGCTACGATGACAACTGCTGGTGGACAGACGTTGAATGTAACCAGTTTATTGCCAGCGGGTGCGACATTAAGCGCCGTCAACATTGCCGACCAACAATCGGAGAATACTGCGGCCAGCGACGACCCCATGAAAGTGCGATTGCGAATTGATGCTCCTGGCAACCCACAGGATGTACGCTTTTTGCAGGTATTGCAAGCTGCTAACAGTGGAGTCACGCCAGCCAACGTCAGCCTCATTCAGGCTAGTTCTGGCAATTATGCTGGGGCACAAATTGGCTCGCAGGTGGTGCTCTTCCCAATTAATCTTGATCAGGCTTTTGCCACAATCGAATATAGCACCGCGAACGCTGCCAACCTGCAATTAATCACAGGATTGCAACCAAACACGGGCTACACCGTCCAGCGCAATGGCAATAATGTCAGTATCAGCCAAGGTGGCTCGCAAATGAGCGATAGCGGTGGAGTTTTGGTAATAGAGTAAGCCCTGATCGAACTGCCTGCGGCGTTTGCTAATGCGTTAAGCTGGGCTGGACGGAGACGAAATCTACCTGCATCGTGTGCTATGAGTGTTGTCACGCGATGCAGGTAATTGCATTGTCGCTAAGTGACTGATAATTCATTACCATATCCACATCTCTACTATCTTCTTTTTTTGGGTTTGGGTTGTTGCAATGAAGCTGAGGCCGAGGGTAAGCATTTTCGTATATTACTGGTAACGGATACTGGTGTTTCAAATCTTGTTACTAGAGCTTGATTATTATTTGGATGTGAATCTATACCGCCTCGTGTGTGTTCTTGAACCCATGTATAACCCAACTCAAGGATAACCCCTGCTGCTTTGGCTTGTAGATATTTATCATGGGGTGCATCGTAACCATCCTCAATAAATCGTTTATGTGCGACAACTATATGCTGTGATTTTGATAGACTTTGATGCCAATTATGAATACTTACCCGATTGGATTCCCCTTTTGTTCTAGGCAATGATCTGCGCGAATCACTATAATAATTGTTGCTGCTCTGACCTCTGTAAGAATATCTTGATCCATGCGTCGGCTTACTAGTTTCAGGCACAACAAGAGCATGATATGTGGCAATAAGTAGATATCTGAGCATAGTTATATAGCCTTGATTGTTAATCTTGTCGATGAAACCTGTAATTGAACTATCTTTTTGAATAATAACATTCTCAACGGTATCATATTTTATTGTGGGTATATGAAAATATAATTCTATTTTAATACTAGGTGCATAAAAACCTTCTTGAATGAACCTTAAAGATTTAAGATACGTATACTCTGCTATATCATTTTCTGTTTCAATAACTAAAATCCCTTGAGATGGAATCGCATATTCTCGTTTATTTGAAGTAATGTCTTTCCATAACATACTTACTCTATCTAATAAAAAGTGATCATTTTTGACATAGAGCTTATTAAAGTAGCTTGCTAAAATCGAAGTAGTATTTTTGGTTTCAATGATTTCAAGGTTTTTATTTATGGGATTTGAATTATTTGATAATCTATTATTACTAGATTGATCTAGAGAAGCTTTGAAAGATTCAAATCTCTTTGGTATGCGTAATAAATATTTAGGGATATTTTTTACGTGATGTAAATTTTATAATATATAAATATATATATATAGCAATAATCAAGAAACTCGAAGGCTGTGTTGTAATTTTCTACTATACTTAATAGTTGTTGAATATTAATCTTTAATCCTGTTTTATAGAAAATGTTGTTTATTAATAGATCTGGATTCTTAAACGGGAAGTTTGGTTTTCGAAACTTTGCAACTAGCTGAATATACTCAAAAGTGTAGGTTTGGACTATATTCATTTTTGATAGATAAGTAATTGTATCTTTGAGGTGCAAGTCAGTAATATAACGATTTTTATTAAGGAATATATGTAGTTCAAAGATATCCTTGTTAGAATAATTTGTTATCTTATTATATAAAATAATTCTTGATTTAAATAAATTTATATTATCAAGTTTCTTGTTTTTGAATTCATTAATTAAGTGATTATTTTTATGTATATAGTTATTTATTAATTTTTGTTCTATATGCTGAGTAAGAGTAGCGAAACTGAAAATTTTCTTAAATGGTTCGATCAACCCTAACACCTCTTCTGCCGTGACTGATTGATCAAACCGAACACTTAACTCTTGAAGAAAATCCTCGATCTCTGTGTTCTCAACTGAGAGTTTGCTGGCTAATTGCTCAATTGCATCAGTCATAGTTGTACTCCAGCAAGCTAAAACCGCGCTTCGCACCAGTGCCTAACACATGTCTACTGTATATACTACATTCAAAATCCAGCGTCAAGCCTGATTTTGCTCTTTAATTACCTCAATCTAGGAACATAGCCCTAGTTTTTAAATTTATCCCGATCTCTCTCGCCTATTTTATCGTGCCTTCAATTTTGCCTTCTGATTTTTGCCTTCTGATTTTTGCCTTCTGATTTTTGCCTTCCATTAGTGTGATATTGACAAAAAGCAGAATCGCGCTATACTACTCTGCACTTGGTGTCATATTGACTATTAAAGAAGGAATGGCTATGCAACGGGTTGGGATTTTGGGCGGAACCTTCGACCCAATTCATTTTGCGCATTTGGCGATTGCCGAAGAGGCGCGGGTGGTCTTGGGTTTAAGTCAGGTGGTGTTTATTCCAACGGCTCAACAGCCCTTGAAGCAACAACACTTTAGCTCGGCCTACCAGCGCCTGGCCATGACTAAACTGGCGATTGCTGATAATCCAGCCTTTTCGGTTTCCACGATCGAAGTTGAGCGTAGTGGCGTTTCTTACACCATCGATACCATCCAAACGCTGCACCAGGATCAACCTCATATTGAGTGGTGGCTGATTGTTGGCTCGGATAGTTTGGCGACTCTGTCGCGTTGGCATGCTGCCCACGATTTAGTTCAATTGGCCCATTTTGCCATTTTAGAACGACCTGGCTTTGAGTTGGATTGGCCAGCCTTGCTTGATCAATTTCCAGAGCTAGCCAAGCGCAGCGTGCGGATTCAAGGCCCACGTATGGATCTTTCGGCGACTGAATTACGTAGTCGCTTGCAGGCTGGCTTGCCTGTGCGCTATCTCGTCCCTGATGCTGTTGCCAGCTATATTGCCCAGCAACAGCTCTATCTTGCTTAATGTAGCGCTTAACCTACGGTTTATATGTTCTTGCCTACAATCTTACCGAAGATAGATCTGAATTCGATCAGCTTCTGATGGTTGCCCTTTAGTGGGTGCAGGGGGATGAAGACCCCCTGCGTTTCCCGCCTTGAGGCGGGACGGAAGGGTGGAGAATCCTAATCTTTCAGCTATAGAATCAAGAACATATATCCTGGTGTTTCATCACGAAAGGATTTACCCGTTCTATGAACGATTATATTATTGTTGGCTCAGGCATCGCTGGTTTATACACTGCCCAACTTGCTGCTCAACATAATCTCAAAATTGTGTTGGTGACCAAAGAGGCAGTTGAGGAATGTAACACGCGCTATGCCCAAGGTGGAATTGCCGCCGCGATTGGTGAGCACGATTCGCCCGAATTGCACATTGAAGATACTTTGGTCGCTGGCGCTGGCATCAGCGATCCAGCAGCCGTGCGCGTTTTGTGCGAAGAAGGCCCAGCGCGGGTGCACGAGTTGATCAATTTGGGTGTGCCGTTTGATACCCACGATGGTGCAATCGCTCTGACTCGTGAAGCCGCCCACTCCGAACGCCGCATTTTGCACGCTGGTGGTGATGCAACAGGCGCAGCGATCGAAACAACCTTGGCAGGCGTGGTTGCGAATACCAATGTTGATGTGCGGGCTTGGACTTTAGCCACCGAAATTATGCTAGAAAACGGCCAAGCGGTTGGTGTGCGAACGCTTGATGCGCGGACTGGCGAGCGCGGCGAGGTTCGCGCCAAGCGGATTGTGCTAGCAACTGGTGGGGCTGGCCAATTATTCCAAGCTACAACCAACCCAACTGTCGCCACTGGCGATGGCGTAGCCTTGGCCTATCGCGCTGGTGCGGGTGTCTCAAATATGGAGTTCTTCCAATTTCACCCAACGGCTTTGCGGTTGGCTGGCGCACCTGGCTTTTTGATTTCCGAGGCAGTGCGCGGCGAAGGCGGCTTTTTGCGCAATGTGGCAGGCGAACGCTTTATGCTCAAATTGCACCCCGATGCTGAATTAGCGCCACGTGATGTGGTTGCACGGGGGATTGCCGCCGAAATGGTTTCAACCGATGCTGATCATGTCTATCTTGATGTGACGCACTTGCCAGCCGATTTGGTGCTGTTGCGCTTCCCTACGATTGCCAAAGTCTGTCGCAGCCATGGCTTGGATATTACCAAAGAACCAATTCCGGTTGCGCCTGCTGCTCACTACATGACTGGCGGCGTGGTCACCGATTTGCATGGCCGCACCAGCGTGCCCAATTTATTTGCGGTTGGCGAAGTTTCGATGACAGGCGTGCATGGAGCCAACCGTTTGGCCTCGAACTCCTTGCTCGAGGTGTTGGTTTGGGCCAAACGGGTGATTGAAGCTCCTGATGGCCCAATCGAAGCACCAACCTTTCCCCAAACGACCCAAGCGATCACCATGGCCGCCGAAGCCGATGATACGCCATTTAGTCGGGCTGCTTTGCAACGCCTGATGTGGCGCAATGTGGGCATTGTGCGCGAAGCCGATGGTTTGGGTTCGGCCTTGCGGCAGTTGGTTGCTTGGCGTGATGCCCAAGCCGAGCCAGCCACTGTTCGCGAGTATGAAGATGCTAATTTGTTGGTAACCGCAACCCTGTTGACCTATGCCGCCTTATTGCGCGAGGAAAGCCGTGGAGCGCATGCCCGCCGCGATTTCACTGAAACCCGCGAGGTTTGGCAACGCTACTTGGTCTTGAAGCAAGGCTAATTATTTATTTACAGCGAGAATGGTGGATCAAACTTGATCCACCATTTTGTATTTAATTATTGCCATACATGTTCATTATTTGCTAGCACTTTAGCACTTGGTTTGGGTAGGTAAAACAGGCATGATCAATGTTTTATTGCTTGTAATTGCTAAAGGATAGGATGGGACTGTATGCGGCGTTGGTGGCTGTGGCTTGAAATGCTGGTTTTGTTTGGCCTCGTGCCGTTGGTGCTGCGCTTTGTTGTGCCAGCCCGTTGGTGGTTTGGGGTACTGGGTTTGGCGGCGCTTGGGGCGTGGTTTTGGTTGCGGCGGCGAGCAGTGCCAATTGGGCTTTGGCAAGGGTGGTTTAATCCGCTCGAACAAGCTCAGTTTTGGCGTTTGCTGCAACGTTTTGGCTTGGCCAGTCTGTTGGCGGTGCTGTTAGTGTGGTTTTGGCAACCAGCCAATTTATTCAATTTGCCGCGCCAACAGCCTTGGCTTTGGCTCACGATTCTGTTAGTCTACCCGATCTTTTCGGTCTACATTCAAGAATTGGTCTTTCGTGGTTTGTTTTTCGAGCGCTACCGCGATTTGTTGAATGAGCGTTGGCTGCTGCTGCTCAGTGCTATGCTGTTTGGCTGGGCGCATATTATTTTTCGTAATCCCTACGCTGTGCTGTTGACCCTGATTGGCGGTTGGCTATTTGCTGATACCTATCGCCAAACCCGCTCGTTGCGTTTGGTGTGTTTGGAGCATGCGTTGTATGGCAATTTGATGTTTACGGTTGGCTTGGGCCACTATTTTTTCAGTCGAGGCTTGGGTTAATTGGTAACGATATTTGGAAATTGCTGCCTTGACCAAGTGTGCTGCTCACCTCAATTGTGCCGCCATGAGCCTCGATAATTTGCTTGACAATCGCTAAACCCAAGCCCCGCCCGCCTGTATCGCGGTTGCGCGAGGCATCGGCCCGATAGAAACGCTCAAAAATATGCGGCAAATCATGAGCCGCAATTCCCTCGCCAGTATCGTGGATGCTTAGGTTGATCGATGACTGATCGCTACTACAACTGATGCTGATCGTGCCATTGGCTGGCGTGTGGCGAATCGCATTTTTCAGCAAATTACCCAAGGCCTGCACAATCCGCGTGCGATCAACAGCGATCTTGGGGAGTGGTTGCTCGATGCTAAGTTTCAATTGGATGCCTGCATTGAGCGCTGGTTGTTGCCAACGTTGATGGGTTTCGTGGAGCAATTGCTCAACATCTAATGCTTCTTGGTTAAATTCTAGGCTGTGTGATTCGGTTTTGAGCAGCAAGGTCAAATCATCGAGCAAGCTAACAATCAATTTAATTTCATGCTCAACATGGCGAGCAGCTTCATCGGCACTTTGTAATTGATCGGCCAAGCCTTCCATTTCAAGCTGAATTACGCTGAGTGGAGTGTGCAATTCATGGGTCAAATCGTGAATTAGGCGGGTTTGTAACATGCGCTGTTGGGCCAGTGAATTGGCCATATGATTGAAGGCCTTGCTCATTTGGCCTAGCTCATCGTGCGACCGGATTGGCACTTGCGTTTGCCAATTGCCGGCGATAATTTGCTTAGTGGCTTGGATTAATGCCAAAACTGGCGCGGTAATGGTGCGAACCAAGACAAACCCTAAGGCCAAAACGATCATTCCGACGATACCACCGCTCATCACCAAGGCCTGTCCAGTGCTACGCAAAAATGCCCCTTGATGCTCGGTGTACGCGTGCGTGCCAGTCACAATCAGGGCTGAGCCAATTGGTTGGTTGCTGATTAAATCATAAAGTGGCACGGCATGCTGGCGCAAATCGTTGTCTAGTTGCTGATCGTTATTGAGTTGCTGAGCGCTGTCATAACTCACATTGCCCATTGGATCGAGAATAATCAGCCGTTCATCGCCATGCAGGAGCGCTTGTAATTCCCATTGCAGCAACATGCTGTCATGATGCAGCAGCCCCATTCGGCTATTATTTGGCTGCGCTAGGCCTTGAGGATCGATAAAACTCCAGGCTGATTGGGCGATCAGCGGGAGTTCATTCAAAATGCTGCTGATTGGAATGCTCGACATGGATTTTAGGCGTGCCAGTTCGGCCTCAACAATGGCCTGAACGAGCAGCCGTGGCTCGCTTTGATAGCGCTGAGCTAGTGCCACGAAGCCTTGGGGGTGTTGCAAGCTTTGTTGAATTTCAGCGGGGCTAGCATTCAGTTGTTTTTGAATTAGGCTGAGCCAATCGGGGCTGGTTTGATATTCAACAAAATAGCGAATTTGCGATTGTAAGTCGATGCCAGCGCCAGTTGGCGTGGCTCCGACCACGGCCATGGTCGTCGGGATGGTGGTCATTGGCAGTTGGGCTTGCTCAAGGCTCACGATCAACGCCTCAGGATCGACATTATGCGCTAATGCGACGCTCTCGATGCTGCCGCCGCTACCAACCTCGCCTTGCAAATGCTCAGGACTAATGCCAATGACCTCGGCGCTATCCTGCCAGAGTTGTCCGCTGTCAATACTGAAAATGGCTGGGGCTAGGCTCAGGGTGTGGGTTTGGCTCAAATTTTCGCTTTGCCGCAATAAGGTTGATATTGCCGACCAATCAGCGTTATAGGCATGACTGGCTTCGAGCCATGGCGCAAGCTGTTCGGTGCGCAATTGGCTTTGGTCGCCCACAAAAATATCAAAGCGTTGAGTCGTGAGCAAATATGCGCTTAGCCCGCTCAACAAGAGGGTTGCGCTAATCACCAAGCCAAATGCTGCCCCTAATTTCCAGCGTAACGATTTGCCCATAACACCCTACCTAATCAACAAATTTATAGCCAAGTCCATACACCGTCACAATATACTGTGGATTGGTGCGATCATGTTCGATCCGTTGGCGCAAACGCGCGATATGCGCATCAAGCGAACGATCAAAGCCAGCATAATCGCCAGCAAATACGGCTTCAAGCAACTGTTCGCGGCTGAGAATTTGGTTGGGATGGCGCATAAATGTCGCCAGCAAGGCCAATTGAATTTTGCTCAATTCGACAGGTTGCTGATTGACGGTGCATGAATGTTGCTCCAAATCCAATTCGATCGGGCCGCGTTTCAACATTTGGCTAGCTTGAATTGGCTGGCTGCGCCGCAAAACCGCCCGCACTCGCGCCACCAATTCGCGAGCATTGAAGGGCTTGCCAACATAATCATCAGCGCCAAGCTCCAAGCCATGGATTCGTTCTTCATCACTGCTACGCGCAGTTACCATAATAATTGGCGTATTGCTAGTTTGGCGAATCGTCTTGAAGACCGCTAAGCCATCCAATTTGGGCAACATCAGATCTAAAACGACTAAACTTGGCTGGTGTTGCTGCACCAAAGCCAAGCCTGCTAGGCCGTCGCTGGCCAAATAGGTTGTAAAGCCCGCTTGCTCAAGATACAACTGCATCCAATGGGCAATCCGTTCTTCATCTTCAATAATGATGATTGTCGCGGCCATGCTGCTTCCTTGGTGTGGATTAAGGCTGGTTGCAGGCGTGGTGAATGTTGCAACCAGCCATGCGATCTAACGACTTGAATCGGTGGTTGGTGCGACTGGTAGCGCGGGCACAGCTTCGATTGCTTCGCAGTCAACTGCTTCTTCAGTTGTGCTGGTGCCCGATTCATCAAGTTCAACCATGACGCATGCAACGCCTTCGCTTGGAATGAAATGCGACGCAGTACTGACGAAATGCTCGATCATTTCGGGCAGATCGGCGGTAAATAATGCCGCATCTTCGGCACTAAGTTGACCATCGATTACCAGTTGATTGATGTTGGCAGTTTCGGCAGCCACGATTGCATCGATCACGGTTTGTTTGCTCACACCCTTGGCGGCGGCTTGATCGGCGATGCTAACTTCATTCTCAATCCCAGCCAGCAGTTCATCGCTGCTAACGCCAATCGTTTCAGCAGCCAATTCAAACCAATCGATCCCAACTGGTACTGCGATACCACAATCGCTTGATTCAGCATCAGCATTACCTAGCATGGCAAATGGCTTGGTCACGTGTGTGCTGCTGATTTGGCTGGTTATTGCAAGCGGATCGGCTGATGCGCCAGCGGCGCTACGATGATGTAATGTGCCACTAACCAGCGGTTTATGCACTGCCATGGCGGGCATGTGGCTTGCGTGGGTGCTCGCTGCGATTTCGCCGTGCATTGTAGGCATGAACATTCCTTCACCGCCAGCCATATTGCATTCAATTGTAACTTCTTCAGGATTTGAGCTGATCGTGATGGTTTCGGCTGGCTGATCGTTTTTATTGGCAGCAAAGGCCGCAGTGTTGTTCGTCCAGAGATAGCCACCACAGGCCAACGATACTACCCCAACAGCCACCGCTAAATGTTTACGCATGTCCGAACTCCTTGTCAACCGCTAATTGGTTTCAATGGCAGTACTATAAAAAACGATTGTGATACAAATTCGACAATCATCACTGCTAAGTTAATAATTTGATGAGTGACCATTGGTTTGTGCTAAGCTTTTGAAGGGCAACAATTAATTGAGGAATTAACCAATGACGATAGATTTACTGCATCGCGGCTTGACTGAACGTCAGCGCGGCTTTGTGCAACTTGGGCAGGATTTGGCGGCGTTGATTAAACCAAGTGCTGGCTTGCATGATCAAGCTGCGAGCTTTCCCTTTGAGCATTTATCAGCCTTTTTTGCTGCTCGGTATCAGGCCTTGAGCGTTCCAGCGGAATTCGGCGGCCATGGTGCAAGCTTGTTTGAGGCAATTTTGGCTCAAGAGCAATTGGCCTATGGCGATGGCTCGCTAGCCTTGGTGATGGCCATGCCGATTCATGTGCTTGGGGGAATTATCGAAGGTGGCGCGTGGCAGCCAAGCCAAATCGAACGGATTAGCCGTTTGGTGGTCGATCAGTCGATAGTGCTCAATTCGGCGGCCAGCGAACGCGAAATGGGCAGCCCTGCCCGTGGTGGTTTGTTTGCGACGGTTGCGCGGCAGGTCGAGGGTGGTTGGTTGTTGCATGGCCGCAAAATCTATACAACTGGTGCGCCAGCCCTGACCCACGCCCTAATTAGCGCGACGATTGCTGATACCAGCGATACGGCGATTTTTTTGGTCGATCTTAAACAAGTAGGGATTACGATTGAGCCAACTTGGAATGGCACGGCGATGCGGGCGGCTCGCAATGACGATATTGTGCTTGATGCTGTGTTTGTGGCTGAGGCGAATCTTGTGCAGCGTCGCCAGCCTGGGCTGGTTGATCCAAGCCGCAACAATGCTGGGGCATGGTTTCAACTGAATATGGCGGCGGTCTATTTGGGAATTGCCCAAGCAGCGCGTGATGCCGCCCGCGATTATGCCCGTGAACGTCGCCCAACCGCCTTGGCTGGCAAAGCGATTAGCGAACTGGAATCGATTCAACGCCAGCTTGGTAAGGTCGAGCAATTATTGTTGAGTGCGCGAAGTTTGCTCTACCAAACCGCTCAATTGTGGGAACAAGCGCCTTCCGAACGTAATAATTTGCGGCCACTAATTGCCACAACCAAAGCCACAGCGATTGAGCATGCGATCGCCGCAGTTGAGCAAGCCATGATTGTGGTTGGTGGCGCTTCGCTCTCGCCGGATTTGGCCTTAGAGCGCTATGCCCGTGATGTGCGAGCTGGTTTGTTTCATCCGCCGACGATGGATGCAGCCTTGGTTGGCTTGGGTGCGTGGTTGGTTGAATAACTATTTTTGATGGCGACTGGCCCAGCCTTCGATCGCATCGGCGACTAAGGGCCAAGCTGGGTCAAACATCAAATCGTGGGCGGCCTGTGGCACGACGATCAATGGTGCTTGATAGGCATTGGCTAATGAACGCTGTTCCGCCAGAGTAAATGCGCGATCACGTTCAGCCGCAATTACCATAATGGGGGTTTTAATCTTGCTTGGCTCAGGTTTATGCATGAGTGCATCGAGCAAAACCTTGATCGATTCGCTGTTTAGTTGGCTGTGCAGTGCCTGAGCTTGGCTGGCGGAAGCGTTATCACGGAGAAAGAGGGCTTTGGCTAAGGCTGGCGTGCGCACAAAACTAAACCCGTCGGCGGTCAACAACGTGCGTAAAGCCACGTTTGGTTGATTGCTGATAGTGCGCAAGGTGAAACCCAATGCCCCAGTTTGGGGCATGCTAGCCAGTAATACCGCTGCTGGCAATTGGCGCTGGAGCAAGGCATGCTGTAACACATAGCCGCCAAGGCTGTGAGCAACCACAATTGGCGCTGGCTGAAGAGTATCAACCAGCGCTAGTAAATCGTCGATGTAATGTTGTAGCCCAACCAAGTTAAACAATCGAGGCATACTGCTGCCACCGTGGCCGCGCAAACTGAGTGTATGCACCTCAAACCCACGTTCAGCGAAGTCGTGGGCGGCGTTTTGCCAGCACCAAGCGCCATGCCAAGCGCCGTGGAGCAGCACTAAAGGTCGTTGATAGAGCGGCTTTTTCGGCAAGTATTGCCAATATTCAAGCCTGTTGTTGCTCATGGGCTTCCTCTTGGGCCGCAGCCCGATCCCGTTCCTCGCGAATTAGTTGCAAGGTTGTTGCTTGATCATCCAGCGCATGGAAAATTGCCTGCATGATAACGGTATCAGTTGTGTCAAGATCTGCCAAGAGCCGTTGGCGGTTGGTATCACCTGCTACGAGCAATCGTAGTCGTTGAGCGAGAGTTTGCCATTGAGCCTGAGCTTCAAGCTGGGGCAAAAATCCATCGAGATCAGTATAGGCATGCTGAACCCCAAAATGAGCAGCAGCGACGGTCAAAATAATTGGTCGCCATTCGCCGATCAGCTTGGACAAACGCGCTTCCTCTGGATCAGGCGTTTGGCTAACGGCGACCAAAATTGCTTGCACAATCGCCGCGCTATTGGTGTCGAGGCCAGCGCTGAGTTGGCTAAAATTGCGTTCGCCAGCCCAAATAGCTTCAACTGCTGCCTGAATTTGCCAGCCATTATTATCAATTTGTGGCAACAAAAATTCGACCTCAGCGCGGCGGGTGGCATCGCCATGGGCAATCGCGGCGATCACCTCGATCAAAGGGGTGAAATGGGCCACAGCATCGGTGGTAGCACGTTCAAAGCTTGGGTGGAGATCGAGCATGGCAATCTATCCTTTTTAACTAGCAAGCAAAACAACAGGCTTGATTAAGCTTGATACGCAAAATCAAACCTGTTGCTATCATATGCGATTGAGTGACTTTGTGTCAATATAACACCTATTGAGAACAATAAAACAACGAGCCATCCTCATTGATGCCTCGTCGTTCGTGGCTGGTTTAAGTGTAAACCACCGAATTCGCACCGCCAAACTCGTTTGGCTCGTAACGATCAGCGCTCCAATCGTTCAGCCAGCGTCCATCGGCAAGATAGCGATACTGGTAACTGTGATTGGGTGGCAGATCCATGGTGGTACTCCAGCCTTCCCCAGAGCGCAACAGCGGGGTCGCGGTTTCGCTCCAATTATTGAACTCGCCAACAAGTGTGATCGTCTGGGCGGTGAGTGGGGCTGGGATGTTGAAGGTTACCCGCACGACCGTACCCTCGAGGCGTTTCTTCAGCATTATGGCACTCCTTTGTGCATTCCAAAATACAACGGCTCCGTTGCATTTCCTCTGCGTCCGAATCCTTGTAACTCTATCCTACATGGCTTTAGA
Organism: Herpetosiphon sp.; assembly: GCF_003512625.1. Lineage (NCBI taxonomy): Bacteria > Bacillati > Chloroflexota > Chloroflexia > Herpetosiphonales > Herpetosiphonaceae > Herpetosiphon > Herpetosiphon sp. The sequence continues at coordinate 99,842 of NZ_DOPT01000046.1, forward strand.
AGCAAGATCAATACCCAAAGTATTGGCGTTTCCTAAGAAATCTAGGCCATAACGCTAGCTGCAAAACAGGACTAAAGAGCTAACCATGATCCTTGCTAGCCAGGTGAAGGCGATCACCTCTGCGAGGAATTGAGTTGGTGTAATTTGGCCTGCTTTGATGTGTGCAAATTCAGCATGCTCTATACGCTTGACAAGCTTTACATTTAATGATACTTTGTATCAATATAAATCCTGATTCGTCATATGGCTATGGCGAGCACCAATACAACATGGAGACATGGGTCATGAATGAGCGTAGTACTGGCACGGTGGCGTGGTTTGATCCGGAAAAATCGTATGGCTTTATCACAACCCATGCAGGCGCATCGCTGTTTGTCCATCGACGGGCCTTGGGCGATGGACGACGCTGGTTAGTTGAGGGGGAAGAAGTTAGTTTTGTGGTGGTTCGCGGCATGAAGGGTGATGAAGCTAACGATGTTTTGGTGACAAGCGCCTTGCCGCCAACACCACGCATTCGTGCTTATGAACAGCGCGAGGCTGGTGGCTATAGCAGCGAACGCTCATTTGAACGTCGTGATCGCTTTGGTTCAGCTCGCCCAAGCCAACCTGGCCAGCGGCGCGAGTGGAGCAATGGCCCCCGTGAGCGCAATCGCACCTTTACCGGCAATGCGCCAACCGGCGTGCTTAATGCGCGGGTTGATTATATCGACCCTCAAGGGCGGTTTATGTTTGTGGCGCTGAGCGATAACCACGGCGATGCCTATGTTCATTCGACCCTATTCAACCATGTCAGCAATCGGGTGCAAGTCGGTGATACCGTGCGGGTCAGTGTTTCGGCAAGTGATCGTGGCTTACGTGCCAACTCACTTGAGTTCTAAATTGGGTTTTGCATATCCACTCAAACAGCAAGGCCGACTCAAACGAGTCGGCCTTGCTGTTATTATCATTGAAGAAATAGCTCGAAGTTGGGTTTCCGGTCGCGGCCTGTGAGGCGGCGGAAGCCTCGCCCGATTGCTCGAACCGTATCCTCGCCTAACGAATAAGCTAAGACCGAACCGAGAATCAAGCCTAGGGCACTTCCGGCTGCTGCTCCAAGCGCAAAGACGACATAGCGTTCGCGTTGTGTAGATTTGTTCATGGTGTACCTCGCACGTGATCGTCCTTGACCCGCCGATTACTGAAGAACGACAACTGGCGTAGCTTTTTGCCACAATTTATCGAGCTTGTAAAAATCGCGTTGTTCAGGGCTAAATATGTGCACAACCACATCGCCAAAATCGAGCAAAACCCAGCCAGTTTCGGGTGAACCTTCGATTTTGGGGGTGGCTGCGCCTTCTTGGACTAATTGATCATCAATTTCTTTTACGACTGCCCGCACCATCCGCTCATTGCCAGCCGTACAAATCACCAGAAAATCGGCGAAGGTGGCTAATGGGCGAACGTCGAGCATTATAATATCATTTGCCTGCTTCGAGTCTGCTAAATCAACAGCACGGCGGGCAAGAACTTGCGCTTCGATAGGTGGACCTCCACATTTCTAGAACTGTATTTTCTGCTTCCAGTGTACCATGAAACCTTAAATTAGCTGCATGCTCCGTCCAACATGTTCGAAGATGTTGAGGGCTTCAGCTAGATCGGCGTTGCTATGGCTGGCAGTGACGATTGTGCGCACCCGCCCTTTGTCTCGCGCCACGGTTGGGAAGGCGATGCCTTGGGCAAATACGCCTGCTTGGAACAACGCATTGGAGAATTGCATCGACTTGGCTCCATCGCCCACAATTACGGGGGTAATCGGGGTTTCAGAGATGCCAGTGTTGAAACCAAGCTTGTTCAACCCAGCCTTGAAAAATTTGGTATTTTCCCAAAGTTGTTGGTGCAATTGCTCGCCCTCGGCACTTTGCAGCAGTTTGATGGCCGCCAAACAGCTGGCAACAACCGCTGGTGGGTGCGAGGTGCTGAATAAAAATGGTCGGGCGCGATGCTCCATCAATTGGCGTAATTTGCTCGATGTGGCAACGTAGCCGCCAACCGCGCCAATTGCCTTGGAAAGCGTACCAACCTGAATATCCCAATGGTTGATGCCATAATGGCTGACTGTGCCGCTGCCATTTTTGCCCAACACGCCCGAAGCGTGGGCATCATCGACCATGGTGATTGCACCGTAATGCTCGGCTAGCTCGGCGATGCGTGGCAAGGGCGCAATATCACCATCCATGCTAAATACGCCGTCGGTCACAATTACCGTGTTGCGATATTTGCCTTGGTTGGCCTGCAAAACCCGTTCCAAATCGTCCATATCATTGTGTTGATAGACCGCCCGCGCCGCTTTGGTGAGGCGAATTCCATCGATGATCGAGGCATGATTTAGTGCATCACTGATCACCAAATCGCCATCGTTGAGCACAACGCCCAACACAGCAGCATTGGCAGTAAATCCCGATTGCAGCACCAACACCGCTTCGGTATGCTTGAATTCAGTTAAGCGTTGTTCAAGCTCCTCGTGGATGCTCATGGTGCCAATAATTGTGCGAACTGCGCCTGAACCAACGCCCCATTCCTCGATTGCTTTGATTGCGGCGGCTTTCAAGGCGGGATGATTAGCCAAGCCCAAATAATTATTTGATGAGAGATTGATCACCGATTTGCCATCGATGGTTGAGCGTGGGCCAGTTGGGCTTTGCAATTCGCGCAATGTGCGAAAAACCCCCTGCTCACGCAAACTATTCAGTTGCTCATCAAGATATGCTTCAAATGAATGCGGCATCATCGCCCCCAATAACACGCTAGTTGCACCGATGACCAAACGCCATCTGGTTCAGATGCATTATAGTGCATAAGCGGCATTTGTTGCTGCGGCTTATGGAATATCTGCCTCGTCATATAATTAAGATAGGCCACTCAGGAAATTTTAATAGTATTGGGATGCTGTTGCGCTAGAATAGCGATGGCTGATGGATAAACCTCTTGGTCAACCTCAAAATTAATGAGTGAATGGAGACTGGATTTATGAAAAAGAGCCTTACGCTGGTGTTGCCCTGGATTTATCGGCTTGCCATCCGCTTGAAAAATCGGCTTAAGCAGCCATTGAACTCGATTGATGCGATTGCACTTGTGGTTATTTTCCTGATGCCTGTGGTTTGGATCATTTTGGGGGTTGAAGTTGATTATGCTTGGAACCGACCTCAGTTGTATAGTTTGACTGAAGCTAGCCGGATAGTGGTTATGGAGTGGAAATTCCAACAAGGAGTGTTGCTTCAGGCTTTTGCGTTGATGTGAATAGTTTTGCTGTTCAGTGTGATTTTACGGGTTAATCCACGCTATTTGGCAGGCTTTGTGGTGCTATTGGTTGGATTGTTTGCGATCTATAGCTGGTGGATGTTTACTGATGGCTGGCGTAGCATTCCACTTGTTGCTGAACGTCAATTTGGTAAAGCCTGGTTGAATTGAGCGTGCAATGATTGTGCTGTTTTTTATGTTGCCCCTTCCTGCCAACGATTCTGTACTTCATCAATCGATGCTTGCTCCACGCTAATTGTCCTTGAGGGGGTGCCGGGGGATTAAAGCCCCTGGCGTTTCCCGCCTTGAGGCGGGACGGAAGGGTGGTGATCGTAAGACCTTTGTAAATATGATGGGCAGGAACTTAATAACTAATTTTGCTGGTGGCGTAACCCAGCCCACTTTGCACATCGCGGAAGGTGCGAATATGGCTGATATCAATGCCGGTATCGAGCAAGGCTTGGACGGTTTCGCTGCGTAAACCAACCACAATTGGCTCGGTGCCAAGCAAGCGCACCGCACTCAAGGTTTGTACCAACGATTCAGCCACCACCTGATCAATCGTCGTTAATCCCGTTAAGTCGATCAAAATTGTATGTGGGCGGCGTTGATAGATTGTATTCAGCAGTTCATCGCTGAGCAAGGCCGCCCGTGAGAGGTCAATGCTGCCAACCAGCGGCAACACCAAAACCCGTTCGGCGATTGGCAGCACTGGTACACTCATTTGGCGAATCGTCTCGCTGGAGCGTTGTAATTCATCGAGCGCTTTTTCAAGATACAGCGTGCGTTTTTGTACTCGTTCCTCAAGCACCGCCTGATTGCGCTCAAGCTCCTTGCTATGTTCAATGCTAGTTTTGAGCAATTGGCGTAAGCGGCGGGCAGTAAACGAAGTGGTAGCGGCGGCGGTGCCAAAACATCCGCCTGCGAACAATGTATTCAGAATAGTTGTATTTAATGAAAATGGCTGAGGGCTTAACATATCGGTGCTGACGAAAACTACCACTGCCAGCGCTGCATAAATTAGACTCCAACGGGCTGGCAAGAGCAGTGCCGCCGCTACAATTGGAATAAATAACCCATACATGCCACGGCTCGTTACCCCGACCGGAGTTGCCACCACCAAAATAATCAGCATGTAGGGAATAAACATCGCGTGGGTGGCCCATTCTGGCTGATCGATGCTGACCAGCCAGCCCGAAATCGCGGCGGCAACCAGCACTCCAATCAAACAGCCGAGCGCTAGCTGATTGCGGCCAACACTGAGATCAACCCCGAACACATAATATAAAATCAGTAGGAAAATAAAACTACTGCCAGTAATCAAAATACGTTGCAAGGCTCGCTTGCGCTGTTCACGTTCTTCATTCCAGAGGGCAATTTGACGATCGGCCATGCGCGGTATACCTATTGAGTAAATTGGGCATGGCGCATTATAACAGGCTTTTTTGCTGATGATTCAAGCCTGCCTGCATGCGACCGTCTGTGCTATAATCGCTGTAGGAGGATGCCATGTCGGATGCGTTTGATCAAGCTCAACGAATGATTTCACCCAAGCCTCGCGAAGAGGATCAAGTGGTGGAGAAAAGTTTGCGGCCAAAAAAGTTGGCCGAATATATTGGTCAAGAAAAAGTGTTGGCCAACCTCAAAATTGCGATTGCTGCGGCCAAACAACGCAAAGAGCCGCTTGATCATACCCTGTTTTATGGCCCGCCTGGCTTGGGTAAAACCACGCTCTCAACCATTTTGGCCAACGAAATGGGCGTGAATATCAAAATTACCTCTGGCCCTGCGATCGAACGCGCTGGCGATTTGGCGGCAATTTTAACCAACCTCAAAAAAGATGATCTGCTCTTTATTGATGAAGTTCATCGCCTGAATCGCGCCGTCGAGGAAGTGATGTATCCAGCGATGGAAGATTTTGCGCTGGATATTATTGTGGGCAAAGGCCCAAGTGCTCGCAATTTGCGCCTGAAGTTACCGCGTTTTACCGTGGTTGGGGCGACAACCCGTCTCGCTTTGCTCACCTCGCCCTTGCGCGATCGCTTTGGCTCGGTGCATCGGCTGGAATTCTACTCGCTCGAAGCCATGACTGATATTGTGCGACGTTCGGCAGCCTTGCTCAAATCGCCAATGGATGATGCTGGGGCGTTGGAGATTGCGCGGCGGGCGCGTGGCACACCACGGGTCGTCAATCGTCTGTTGCGGCGGGTGCGTGATTTTGCCTTGGTCATGGCCGATAATCACATTACACTCGAAGTTGCTCAAGCAGCGCTGGCTAGCCTTGAAATCGATGATCTAGGGCTTGATGAGAACGATCGGCGGGTGTTGCGCACCTTGATCGAAACGTTTAATGGTGGGCCAGTTGGCTTAACCACCCTCGCGGCGGCAACCGCTGAAGAAGTTGATGCGATTGAAGATGTGTACGAGCCATATCTCTTACAGCTTGGCTTTATTCAGCGCACTCCACGCGGACGGATTGCCACACGCCGCGCCTACGATCATCTGGGCTTGAGCTTTCCCGAAGCGTCGCGCCCAGCCGATACTCAACAAGCTAGCTTTAATTTAGAGCAGTAGATAGTTGACATAAAAACAGGCTGTTGATTGATACCAACAGCCTGTTTTGCTGGATTATTTAGCGATTGCCAGATCGTAGCGTCGCCCAACTTCGCCCCAATTGATCACATTCCACCAAGCGCTCAAAAATTCGGCGCGTTTTTGGCGGAACTTCAAGTAGTAGGCATGCTCCCACACATCAACCCCAAGCAACGGGGTTAAGCCTTCCATATACGGGCTATCTTGGTTGGGATAGCTGGCCAGATAGAGCGTGCCTTTGCTATCGGTTGAGAGCCAACCCCAGCCTGAACCAAACCGCCGTGCCGCAATATCATTAAACGTGGTTTTGAAACTATTGAATGAGCCATATTTGGCATTAATTGCAGCGGCCAATGCGCCACCAGCATTGCCGCCACCTTTTGGCGAGAGGGTTGCCCACCAAATTGCATGGTTGGCATGACCGCCAGCGTTGTTTCGCACAGCGGTTTGAATCGCGCTCGGCAAGCTGCTCAAGCCATGCAGTAGTTCGGCAACATTCATGCTTTGCAATTTAGGGTAATCGGCCAAGGCTGCATTTAAATTGGTAACAAGTGCTTGATGGTGTTTTTGATGATGAATGTACATCGTTTCAGCATCGAGGTGCGGCTCCAAATCGCCATAATCATAGGGCAACGCTGGAAGTGTAAATTTGCCATTGGTTGGAACGGTAGCTTGATCGAAGGTTTTGCCTACGCCACCATATTTTTTGGCACTGGCCCCTTTGCTGCCCCAAATCGCCGCCAAACTGCCCAAGCCTACTGCGCCCAAAAATCCTCGCCGCGATAGATTGAAACGTTCTGACATTATCAACAACCTCCAATAGACAGTTCCTGTTGCAACCATTCGTCTAAATTCACGCTTTGGTTTTAGCCAAAATAGCGGTAATTGTTGATATTTTATTGAAAATGAGCTAATTAATGACCATTTGTTGCTTGTTCAAGGTGCTAGGTTGTTGGGATTGCTGATGAATAGCATAGCCTAAACAGCCTAGACACAGTGGTAACACCAACCACGATTCCCATGCGAAGGTGTTGGTTTGTAGGGTGTTGAGTGGCATCCCCTGGGCTTGGGCCGTGAGCATGAGCGCGATCCAACGCGAGCCAATGAGGCCAAGCATGGCGCTACCAAGGCTAATTTTGCCCCACATTTTGAGCCAAGGCCACGCCAAACTCAGCACAATCAATTCGATAAATGAAAACGACCAACCCACAGGCCGCCCCCAATACAACAAGATAAAGCTCAGACCATAGAGCATGGTAAAGCCCAATTGTTTGCGCCAAACTAACCAACAACTTAGCCCCAACACCAATAGCCATAACCCAAATGCTAGGGTTTGGGCAACACTTGGCGCAATTCCAAGATTAATCAAGCCTTGCAAGGGTGTGCGATTCCACATGCTCATTGGGCTTTGCTCGGCAGCTGGAAAGTTGAACCATTGATATTCCAAGGTATGGGTTAAATAGTTAAACGTTTCCTGCCGCAGCGCACGATCCCAGCGCCAAATTTCGAGTCCAATGAGTCCCAAGGCGATTGCTGCGATGCTCGCAATCCGTTTAATCAAGGCATGGCGAGCAGCCTGATCGGCGAGATTACAATAGGCCAGCAGCGCCAAAGCCACAAAAAACAAGGCATAAAACGGCTTGATCAAGAGCATGAGCGCAATAATGAGGGCGGCAGCAAGACGTGAGTGATAGAGCGCCCAGTAACCGCCAACCAAACTGCCAAGCAGCAGTACAAACTCGATATTGCCCGCTACAATACCAATCAAACACTCCATGCTGAGTATAACCCAAATTGTCCAAGCACTACTTTGGTTGGTTAGGTAGAGCCAAAATCCCACAAATATAATCGTTGCAATACTCAAGATTGTAGCCATACCAAGGCCGCTAAGCTGCAAACCAGCCACAATTGAGGCTAAAGTGGGCGGGTACAAATATGGCCCAACGATCTGCCCAACTTGATCATACTGGGCTTTAACCGCCAGTTTGGCCGTAGGATCTGGCGCATTGAGCATGCGCTGCTCCCACAGATGCACGCTGCGCCACATCGCTTGCGCCTCAGAGATTTCAGGATAGGGATTTGCCTGTTGTTGCATGCGTTCGGCTGCCAAGGCATAGCTTTGGAAATCGACAGTTTGCACGCCCTGTTGCCCACTCTGCGCGACGATGTTATAGCCAAATCCTACCCATGCCCCAAATATCAGCCAACCAACGATCGTACCTAGCCGCCGCCAAGGAAATCGCATAATCAACCTTTCATCCTAAATACTGCGAGGCTTAGTATAGCCTACGAGGCAAAAAAAGAACGTAGAACAGAGGGGAATTGAACGCAATGGGCGTAGAGTAATGCGAGGGTTCAGGGGCTAGGCACAGTAGTTGGTGAAATTCGTGCAATCCGTTTCGTGTCCTTCGTGTCCTTCGTGGATCAAGATTCAACTTGGAACCAAAATGCTACCTACTTGGAACTACCCTTGGAACTGCAACTTGCTATATTAAGCCTACACACTCTCATTGCGGCGCTCCTGTGGTTTGGAAGCATCAGGGCAGTTGGCAGGTTGGTAAACGTGGGACTTTACCAACCTGTCAGCACCGCATTTAAAAAAGCCCATTAACGCCAAAACCCCGCAGTTGCGGGGCTCTAGCGAGAGAAGAGAGGAGAAGGAGATGCCAACGAGTATAGGCCATTACTCCTAGATTGACATTCCCTATCATGGGTGATTTCGTGGGTGACTTAAGTCATGCTAAAGCGGCGACAAAAGCATCCCACGCTTGGTGGGGCGTGATGGTTGATGAGTAAAAAGCCGAGCCTGCAATCAGGTTAGTCGCACCTGCCTGCACGACGCTGGCGATATTGCTAGGTTTAACCCCCCCATCAACCTGAATTACCGCTTCATGGTGACGCTGATCGAGTAAACTTCGCACGGCTGCAATTTTAGCCAAGCTGCGTTCGATAAAGCTCTGGCCACCAAAACCAGGATTGACCGACATAATTAATACCAAATCGAGGTCTTCAATAATATCGTCGAGGCTGCTGACCGGCGTTGCTGGATTGAGTGCTACGCCTGCGGTACAACCAAGCTCGTGGATGCGCTGAATGGTGCGATGGAGATGCACACTCGCCTCTTGATGCACTGTGATATGGTTAGCTCCGGCCTTGGCATATGCTTCAAGCAGTGCATCGGGGTTGCTGACCATCAAGTGGACATCCAACGTGCCTTTGAAAAAAGGCCGAATTGCCTGAATCACGGGTGGGCCAAAGGTTAGGTTGGGCACAAAATGTCCATCCATCACATCGACCTGAATCCAGCTACAGCCCACTTCGTCGGCAGCTTGAACATCGGCTCCAAGGTTGGCAAAATTGGCCGATAAAATTGATGGGGTTAGTTCGATAGCGCGTCCAGCATGGTATCCGATTGGCATAAAACTCCTCGTTGTGTTTAACTAGGCACTCCCTATTAAAGCATACATTTTCCAGTCGTTTGGCAGCAGCACGATCAGAATTCAACCTTCAATAAGCGGGTTGGGCTATCCATCCCTGCGCGTTCTAAGGTTTTTTGGAATTGTGGTTGTAGTACCAGCAACCAGCGCTTGACTGAATCTATTGGCTTTGACAATGGCGAATCAGAGCTTGAATGAGGCGCGTACCAAAACCTTGTTGTCGATAGGCTTGATTGATATGCATACCGATGATCGTTGGTTTGGAACAAATGCTGCTTGTTCCTTGGCTACTTTTTTGGCCTGCTCAAATGCTAGTTGACCATATTGTTGATAGCCTTTATGGAGCGAAAAATGCCCAATCGTGCGAGCGTCGTGTATGGCTGTTAATCCAATCACTGTTTGATCGAGCCAAAGCTGGAACCTCGGCATGCAGCAAACGATCCTCAAAAAATGAATCGACATGAGTGGGTAGTTGGTTGTAATAATTAACGATCAATGCTGTAATCGCACCACATTCAATTGGCTGAAAGCGAAACTTCATTGCCCGATCTCTTTCTGCTTGATTATTCTTCTGGCTTAGCCCATGTAAGCGGTGCATAAACTCGATATGATATTTCTGCTGGTGTAGGTGAAATAGTCGCTGTTGGTGTTGGCGTTGGCGTGCTGGTGGGCGTTGGCGTATTGGTCGGTGTTGGGGTTAATTCTGGCGTAGCAAAGCTGAATACGGCAACGCCTAATGAATCAACTTGGCCGACTTTGCTAAAGTCGCCAACTATATATAACTGGTTATAATCGACGGCAAGTTTACGCACTGTACCATTGGGATAGCTTGGCAAGCCACGAAAGGTTGTGCCATCAAAACGAGCGATTGGGCCAGTTGTTACGCCATCGACCTGCATAAAATCGCCACCGATATATAAACCACCACCTTCGAGGCTTTGCATGGTAGTAATCGGCCCGTCAAATTGGGCGATTTGAATTGGTTGCATCGCTTGATCAAAGCGATACAATTGACCATCGGTATTGGCCATATACAACTGATTGTTCCATGCAGCAAAATAATGATCAATTTTGGCTAAGCTTTGGGTTGGCAGCGATTGCCAATAAATTCCATCCCATTTGTAAATATGGAGAAAATCAACCCACTGCCATGGCGCAATAATCAGCAAGTAAAACTCATTGTGATGGACAAAAACTTGTTCCTCATAGGGCGAGAGCGAGTTAATAGCTAGTCGTTGGGTCAAGGTTTCTCCGTCAAACTCCACTACCCCAGTAATTGGGAGATTCGATTGGAGTGGAAGAAGAACGGTAAACAATTGTTGGCCCGATCGATGCCATTTAATAGAGCTAGTAGTGCTGAGCACACCACTTTGCCAGCTCTCATTCTCCCAATGCCAAATATTGCTGGCCGGAGCAGCACTATTCAATGCACGGGGAACGTTCAACAACACATACGCCCGTTGTCCCAACGTTTGCAGCTGGGCTTCACTGATAGTTGTATCGCCAAAGGCTAGTGTATTCCATTGGCTGCCATTCCAGCGTTGAATCGTGCCTGAATTGCTAACAGTTATCGGCTTGGTCGCGATCATGGGTTGCCCAAAATCCCCAGTTATGCTCTGTACATTCTGTTTACCAACAAAGCTCCCAAGTGATTGGGTGGTGGAGCCATCCCACGCAACCAATTGGCGCGATTGACCATCAACGGTTAAATCGCCAGCCAGGTACAGCGTTTCCCCATCCGATGCTAACGCAGTAAGTTTTGATATCTCGAAAGGCAATTGAGCTGGAACCCATTGATTTTGATTTAAGAACCAAAGTTTATTCCCGCTTTGCATATAAAACGTATCATCAAAGCCAACCAGCATATCAATTGCCCCAGGATGAGTTGGCCCAATTAGCTGTCTTTGACTATTCTGCCAACGATACAGTTGGCTTGGATAGGGTGCATACCGTGATCGTGTTACAAGATACGGCGTGTCATGAATGGTATAGGCTTGTAGTGTCATGCTGGGCCAGCCAAAATTGATCGGAGTCCAGCGATTGTATTCACGCCGAGCAAGCTGGGCAGGTTCAAAGTTAACAGTCCAGAATTCTCCAGCAGCAATTATTCCTTCTGGTGTGCTGATGAAGCTGCCAACAGTACTATTGAATTCAACAGATTGGGCAATCCCGGCTCCATTCCATTGGGCAATCCCATAGGACTCACCACCATTAAAAAAACTAAAGTTCCCTCCAATATACAATGTATCGCTATAAACGTGCAGGGCATAGGCGATTGGTTCGGCTGCGGCTTCTTCAAGCGTTCCGCTGAGGCCTGAACCTAAGGCTTGGAAGGTCGTGTCATTCCAAGCCGCAACCCCATTGAGGATCTGCTGTTGAAGGGTCTTAAATCGTCCAGCGATATAGAGCGTATCGCTATAGGTCGTAACTGCGCGAATTTTATTAATATCATCGGGTTCCAAGTTAAAGGTTTCCCACGTTGTCCCATCCCATTTGGTTAATCCATTAATTGCTTGACCATTAACATAGTGAAAATCCCCCAGCACATACAAATCTCCGTTTTGGTCGATCGTCAATGAGGAGATTGTTGCTGGTTGCTGCAAGTTTTGGGCAAATGTGGTGTCCCATGTTCCTGCAATTGGTAAGCCTCTAGCTGGTTGGTAGGCATTCACCCCCAAGCGTGAGCCGAGCAAGAGCACTCCCGCAATAGCTAGACCGATTAATAAGCGGATAGTAGAACGCATCGCTGCTGATATCCTCTCAATTAAGCAAGTAATTAAGTTCTACCATACTAAGCTATGCACAAAATGTGCGCACAGACTTATCACGCGACCTATTTAATCATGGGTGGTTATTGAGCCGTAGTCACTTAATAAATAGTCTGCGGGTGTCTATTTCTTGTAAAATGTTAATTCCTCAAAACCAGTTTGGCCTTCGATTGCGAGCCGCAGGGTTCCATCTGGCCTGAGGCTAAAAGTCCAAGTTTCATCAACCTGGCTCAGCCTAATTTCATTCTCGGCAGAAATGACTGCATCTTGCTCATCGGTAATTGCGCTATCGGCACAATTGGCCTTGAACCCAATTTTAATTCCGTCAGCACTTTCGCGAATATTGATATTTGTAATGTTACGCGGTTTGCTATCATTATTCCAACAGCCGATTAATAGTGGTGCTGTAGCGCCTCCTGCTGTTGGTATACCTGATCCTGTCTCTGGGGTTGCTGCTGCCGCTGCCTCGGTCGCGGTAGGTTGAGGGGTATTTGATTGATTTGGAGTAAGCTTGATTTGTTTTGGTAAGCGATCAGCTTGAATATCGACATTAAATATTACTGAATCGTAACCAGTTTTTTCAAGCCTCAAAATTCCTGCTTGATCATTATATTGATCACCAATGGATAGTCGGGCAAAACCGTTATTATCGCTAAAGGCCTCAAGCGGTGCTAGATTTGGCAAGGTTATCGTCACTTTAGCTAGGCCAATTGGCTTGTTGGTTGAAGTATCTAATACCTCAACTTGATAATTAAATGTATCGTTTGAACCTAACCCGAAAGGTTTAAGTATCACTAAAATGGTTGCCAAGGCGGTGATTATCGCACCTATGATAATAGCTCTTGGTTCGTTGAGTTTCAATTTAGGATTAGAGATTGAAGAATGGGTCGCTTGATTGGATGTATTTTTATTTGCTGATTGTTGCTGGATTGACGTATTTGATTGTTGTAATGTTTGATTGCCTGTTTTTCGATCAATTGTTGCCTGAATTAAGTTTAATTCATCTTTTGTAAGTTCCCGTTGATTCATAAGTAGCAGTGGAGCAGACATTAATCCTCCATATTGGGCAATTTGAATTTCAAGCTTATGGAGGTTACGCCGATTTTGGATTAGTAACTCTTCAAGTTGTTCAAGATTTAATTGGTCATATTTAACCAGTGTTGCTAGTTCAAAAACGTGTTTTGTCGCTTGTTCGTATCCATGGCCATGGATTCGCAAAAAACAAACTCGTCCTCTATGATGGGAGTGCTGAAATCACATCATCCGGAGAACGAGTATGCCCACAGACGACAGTATCATCCGCGTGTTTTGTATTGTCGATGATCGGCTCGCTGCTGTCAAAAAGCATCCACTGGCCAATCTTCATCCGAGTGAAGTTGTCACCATTGGGTTGTTGTTGGCCCTCAAAGGTCGCAGTTATCGCGCCTTTTATCGCTGGTTGTCGGCCAATTACCGCCATCTCTTCCCCGCATTGCCAGAACAATCGCGGCTGTATCGGGTGCTGGTCAAGGCGCATGGGTATACCGACCAGTTTTTGGCCGATCCCACGATCCTTGGCATTATTGACTCTATTGGGATTGCGGTGATCCATCCCCGGCGCGAAGGGCGGAGCAGCGCACCTCTAGGCAAGAAAGGCATCTCAAATCACCGCTGGATCGTGGGCATTAAGCTGGCATGGCTGATTAATCAGCGCGGCGAGGTCGTCGAATGGTCGTGGCTCCCCGCCAACGTCAGTGATCAGGAATTTCGCGATGTCGTTGCATGGCGGGCCGGGCAAACGATTGCGCTTGGTGATCGTGGGTTTCGCGTTCGCGCTGACGAGGATGATGGCGTGCCGATTAAAATCTGTGGTCAAGGTGACTGGAACTGCCGTTTTTGATTGAAACCACCTTTAGTTTGTTGGAACGGGTCTTTCAGATCAAGAAACTCACCCATCGAACGGCACGCGGCATGGATATGCGGTTGGGCTTTGTTGCCGCATGCTTTAATGCATTGTTGCAGCTCACAAATGGAAGATTGTCTTTCCTTGATTTTGTGATTTGAACTAGCAATAGTGGTTATTTAGACATACACCAATCCCTTAACTATAACCATTAGGTTACTTGACGTAAAGTGTACTTAACCTAATGGTTTCGCTGCTATGCTGTGCGATGAAATTACCCTATCATACACTATTAGGTAGCTTGGCGAAAGGGGAACTTTATTGTTAGGCAATAGGAGAGAGGATTGAGTAGGGCTAGCTTGATAAAATGTTGGGCTAGCCCGAGTTTTTAGATTATTTACAACGGTTGGATCAAGCTGGCTTTGCATACTTAAAAATAAACCATCCACAGGAGGATAGGTCTTCGTGGTTGGATTCAATTCTTACTTTTGCTGATTGTGTTGTTGCCACTCAGCATATGAAGTTGGGTTTTGGTTAGGTTTGCGATTGGCGATAGCCGCGAGTTGTTTAACCTGAGCGATTTCAGTTTCAATATCCCTAGAAATTGGCTGTTCATCACGCAATCGCTGGCGTTGTTCTGCTTCAAGCAGTTCAATATAACGCTTTCTATGTAAGCGGGCTGCATTTTCTAAACGTGGATCTTGAGGATTTTTACGTGCGTCGTGCAATGCTTGTTGATAGCGTTGTTTTGATCTCTGTTTCGCTTCTTCCTGCTTGGATAGATAGGCTAAGTGGCTTGCGACGATCAGACCAATAACTACCAGTATAATGCCAAAAAATAGTGTCTCCATCCATATTCTCCCTGCATGATTTGCATTTAGTACGATATTGTTTGCCCCACGTTACAAGCGATATCCAGGCAAATTGCATGCTGGCTTTAATCGGGCTAGGCTATTACGTGAAATAATTGTGCGCTAAATAGTAACTATGGACAGCCGTAATGATTCGCTGAGAGCAACCGCTTGGCGAATCCTTGCGCTTTAGCCCCACAACTCTCATCTAGCCCCAACATTGTGTTACCAGATTTCTAGTACAATAGTACCACCTGTGAAGGAGGTGGCTTATGCTTGAACGACCATGTTGGCAGTGCCAAACTGGCAATAGCCTCGACCAAACTCATTGTGCTGGGTGTGGGGCCGACCTTGCCCAATCGACCACGACGACTAGCCTCGCAACCAAGGCTTCAACCAGCTTGACCACGCGCCTGCGCCAATCGCCGATTTTGCGCAGCCCCGTGGCTAAATCGGTGGCACTTGGCTTGGCAGCTTTGGCCGTCGATCTTGGCTCGAATTTGTTGAGCAAGCGTCAAAAACCTGCCGCAGCCCCAACCACCAGCTTGGCAACCAAACCTGCTGCCGCGCAACGGGTCTTTTTGCGCCAACGTGAGTGGCAAGAGTTTGATGAACAGGGAACCTTGCGTCGCCATGTTGTGGAGCGTTTGATCATTCGCGATGAATAAGCCTATTTTTATCAAACTTGGCGGCTCGATGTTGACCGATAAAACCACCGCCGAACGTTTGGTCGATCAAACGCTCAAGCAGGTTGTGACCGATTTATCGGCTTGGCGACAAGCGCATCCTAACCAGCCGATCTTGCTGGGCCATGGCGGTGGCTCGTTTGGCCATTATTGGGCTGAACGCTATCAAACTGCTCAGGGCATTATCAACGAGCAAAGCTGGTGGGGCGTGGCACGGGTGGCCGATGCTATGGCGCGACTCAATCGCGCGGTGGTTGGAGCTTGTTTGGATGCCGATTTACCCGCGATTGGCATTCAACCGATGGCCTCAAGCCTCGCCAATGCTGGCGAGATTCAACAAATTGGCAGCCAACCACTCGCGACATTGTTGGCTGCTGGAACGATTCCAGTGATTTATGGCGATGTCTTGCTTGATGTCGCCCAAGGTTGTACGATCGCCTCGACCGAACGGATTTTTAGTGCCTTGGTTGGCCCACTCCAGCCAACCCAAATCATCCTACTTGGCGAACAGGCCGTCTATGATGCCGACCCCCGCCAACACGCCGATGCTCAACCAATTCCTTTGATCAATCGGACAAACTACGCTACCATTATTGCCCGTCTCGGTGGCTCGCATGGCGTTGATGTCACCGGAGGCATGCGCAATAAAGTTGAAGCAATGTGGCAATTAGTCCAACAAGCGCCGCAGCTTGAAATTTGGATTTGTGGTCCTCAACAGTTGCAATCTGCGTTATCAGGACAATTAAATGGCCCTGGCACGATCATCAAGCTTGATTAATGCCCTGTTTGCTGATCAGTTATGATCTGCCATGCCTTTGGAGGTTTTTATGCAACGGCTTAAATTATTCACGTGGTGTCTGTTTTTATTGGTTGGTTGTGGCCAAATTGCAGTTGAACCCAAGCCCGCCCCGCCAGAATCAGTCGCTAGTGATGATTATGATGTTGCGGTGGTCAGCGTCGATTTCGACCCAGCATTGCAAGGTTCGCGCTTGCCAATTAGCGATAAATATGCGGTTTTGGTGGCTTTGGAGAATCGCGGCCTGCTAACCGCCTACAATATTAAAGTTAATGCGCGTTTGCGCCGCAGTAGTGATGATATACTTATGCTCAGTGGTAGTAGAAGCGTTACCGAATTGGCTCCAGGCCAAATCTTGGTTGTACGGATCGAGCCTGAGGGAGCGATACCAGCCAACGCTGATGTTTATAGCCTGGTTGTGCGGGCTGAACCACTAAGCCAAGAAACTCTGACTAGCAATAATACGCGCGAATTTACCATCCGCGTCGAGCCATAGTCTGCGGGAGCACCTATGCGTCAACTATTACCTCAGCATCGTGCCATTTTGTCGCTGTTCGCTTTGCTCTTTGGCGGGTTGTTTGTCGGCATGCTCATGTCGGTACGACCCCAAGTGGCACTTTCGAGTAGTAGTAGTTCGCGCAATAGCTCAGCTAGTTTGAGCGTCGATCGCATCGGTACGCTGCGTGAGCATCAGCAAGAATTAAATGCTGAACTCAGCCGTTTACGCGATGAACAAGCTGAGTTGCAACAACAATCAACCTCCAGCCAAAGCAACTTTGAAGAAATTCGCACCCAAATCGATCAGCAGCAACAAATGGCAGCCTTGGTGGCGATGCGCGGGCCAGGCGTGGTTGTGACTCTCAACGATAGCAACGCCAATTCGTTACCCGATGAAGTTGCCGACGTGAATCGCTATATCATTCATCAGCAACAGCTGGTGACCTTGGTTGGCGTGCTGTGGAGCAACGGCGCTGAGGCAATTTCGATCAACGATCAGCGCATCACCGATCAAACCTCGATCTATTGTGTTGGCTCAACGATTTTGATCAACCAAGAGTTAATGGCCCCGCCGTTTACGATTCGCGCAATCGGCGACCCCAACACCCTAGCTAATGCCGCCAGTAATTCGCCCTTGCTCAGCGATTTATGGAATCGCCAGCGCGAATTTGGCATTGGTGTCGATGTTAAGCAAAAAGCCCAAGTGCAAGTGCCAGCCTACACTGGCCCCTTGGCCAATCGCCATCTGGAGGTTGCGCCATGAACCGCTTTCGCATTCGGCGCGGGATTTTGCGCCAAAGCTTGTTGACCTTGATGTGTATGTTGATTGGCTTTGCGGTAGTGACCCAACTGCGCACCTATGAAAATATTGCCAATGATGTGGTCAAGCTTTCGCCTGAGCAACGTGCCGAATTAATGATTAGCTTGATCGATCGTAACGCGGCGACTGAGCGCGAAATTATTGCCTTGCGCCAGCAAAATGAAGATTATCGCCGCACCCAATCGAATGGCACTAGCACGCTTGATCAATTGGCCAACGATTTGAATCGCTATAAATTGCATACTGGCGCGGTGCAAGTCCAAGGCGGCGGGGTCACAATTACCATTAATTATCCCCTGCGAGCTGCCGATGTGATTGCCCTGACCAATGAAGTGCGCAATGCCAGCGGCGAAGCGATTGCGATAAACGGGCGGCGGATCGTTGCGCGAACTCGCATCGAAGAAGATGACAATGCCGAGTTGTATCTTGACGGCCAAATTCAACACGCACCCTACACCATTCAGGCTATTGGCGATAAAGAAACCTTGATGGGCGCATTGAATCGGGTTGGCGGCCTGTTGCGGATTTGGAACGAAATTGATGGGGTTGATATTACGATTGAGCCAACCAACGTGATTACCATGCCGCGCGTTAGCAACCAACCTGAGTTTCGTTATGCCCAACCTGCGCCCAAAGAGGGCCAATAGTACAGCCATTTTGGGCTAAAATCAGCCGCCACGCCATAGCATCCTTTGGTACAATAGTGCAAACATCATTGCACATCAAAGGAGATCGTTCGGAATGGTTCACCAAGCACAGGTTGTCGTTATTGGGGCAGGCATCATTGGGGCTTCTGTTGCCTACCATCTTGCTGCGCGGGGCTGTACCGAGGTAGTGGTGTTAGAAAAAGAGGCGGTTGAGGTTACTGGCTCGACTGCTCGTTCTGCGGCTGGGGTTCGCCATCAGTTCTCATCACGCACCAATATCTTACTTTCCCAATATAGCATCGAACGCTACAAACATTTTACCGAAGAAATTGGCGGCCATGCCGAATTACATCAACATGGCTATCTCTTTTTGTTTAATGATTCCGCTACCTGGCAAGCCTACCAAGCGGTGCTCGAATTGCAACGTAGCTTAAATGTACCAGTGCAGGTGCTTACGCCAGAACAGGCCGCTGGCTATATTCCCGAATTAAATATTAGCGATATCGTTGGCGCAACCTATTGTGCCGAAGATGGCTTTGTTGACCCGCATGGCATTGCAATGGGCTATTTGAACAAAGCCCGAGAGTTGGGCGTGAAGGTTTTACGCGATGCTCCGGCGTTGGGCTTTGAATTTGCCGATGATCAGGTGGTTGGGGTGCAAACACCCCAAGGCACGATTCATTGCAAGTATGTGGTCAATGCTGCTGGCCCTTATGCTGGCGAGGTTGGCAAAACCGCTGGCTTCGAGATTCCGATCAAGCCGTATCGCCGCTGCATCTATGTTTCCGATCCATTTCCGGCCTTGCCCAAGGATATTCCGCTAACAATTGATGTTGGCACGGGAGCCTATATTCGCAAAGAGCAAGAGACGGTGCTGATGGGCTTGAGTAATCTCAACGAGCCATCATCACACGATACAACGGTCGATTGGGATTGGCTGGATACGGTCTTGGAAGCCATGCTCAATCGTTTTCCAATTTTGGAGCGGGCGGGGCTTTCCGAGCGCCAATCGTGGGCTGGCTCGTATGAAATTACGCCCGACCACCTACCTATTTTAGGCCGGATGCCCAATTGCCCTAATTGGCTGAATGCCGCCGGATTTAGCGGCCATGGCGTGATGCATGCGCCCGCGACTGGTTTGCTGATTGCCGAAGAAATTCTTGATGGCCGCGCTCACTCAATCGAGATTGACGAGCTGCGAATCGAACGCTTTGCTGCTGGCGAACTACACGCTGAGCGCAATGTAATCTAGGGGTGTTTCAAGCCTGCGTCGGTTGAGGCAGGCGCAGGCTTGAATGGAGTGTTGAGCAACGCCTATGCAGAGTATCGACAAACTATTTGTAAACCGCGAAAAACAAACTGCTGGCTTTGTGAAGATGGTGCAAGGCGAAACGCCCAAACGCATCATGATGATTGAGGCTGGCGGTGGGTTGGGTAAATCGTGGACTGTCGAATTTATGCGAGCTGAATGTCAGCGGCGGGGCATTCCGAATACTGAAATTGATTTTGCCGATAGTGTTGTTTATGATTATTTGGCGATGTTGCGCCGTGCCCGCGATGGTTTGGGGCCAGCGGCGTTTAATCAATTTACCCAAGCACTCAACGAAGTAACTCAGCCAACCGTGCGGATCGAAACGGGCACGGCCAACACCAATGCCATCAACAATCTCTTGGGCCAGGGCAATACGTTCTCAGGCTCGAATGTGAATGTTGGCGAGGTAGTTGCTGGCAATGTGATCAAAGATAATTCGTTTGTGATTAATGCTGATAATGCGGTTGTGCGCCAGGCCTTGCAAGATCGCTTGACCTTGGCGTTTTTTGAATGTTTAACCGCTTTGGCGGCCCAAGGCCCACTCTGTTTTTTCTTTGATACCTATGATAAAGTCACGGTCGAAGCTGAAGCTTGGCTCATGGGCCATCTTTTGCCGCGGGTGCGCGATGGCTTGATTCAAAATGTGGTAGTGGTGATTGCTGGGCGTTCGGTGCCCAAACTCGATAATCAGTGGGATCGGATGATTGCGCGAACTGGGCTGGATCTCTTTTCTGAACCGTATGTTAAGGAATATTTGGTTCAGCGGCGCGGCCTTATCGATGATCCAAATGTAATTAAAGCGCTCTTTCAAGGTAGCACCGGACAACCCCAACTGCTCGCGATGTTGGCTGATAATATCCTACGCTCACAAGATAGTGGAGGCGATGATGACTGGCTCTGAAACGCATCAATGTCCTACATGCGAAACTGTCTTGCGCCC
The DNA here is from genome assembly GCF_003512625.1 of Herpetosiphon sp. Lineage (NCBI taxonomy): Bacteria > Bacillati > Chloroflexota > Chloroflexia > Herpetosiphonales > Herpetosiphonaceae > Herpetosiphon > Herpetosiphon sp. The sequence continues at coordinate 120,347 of NZ_DOPT01000046.1, forward strand.
TACTACCCTATTTTGTCCGCGCTGTGGCACGCCGATTATGCCAACCGTCAGCAATGCCTTGCAACTCTCGATCACCCAAATTCTTGAAAGCATGAAGCCTGGTCAGGCCGAGGTGATGCGCCGTTGTGCGATTCCGCGCTGGTTTGATGAAGAAATTTTGGCGGTGCTGCGCGAACGCGAGGATGGCAATAATGCCAAAATTCTCCAGCAAGTGATCGAATATAGTTTTGTGCGCCAAGTTGGCGATGGCCGTTATGCCTATATCGACGATGTGCGCCAATATTTGTTGGAAGATTGGCGGCTGCGCCCCGATGATTTGCACCCGATTCAGCAGCGTTTGTATCGCTATTTCGAGCGGCGCATGGGTTCGACCATGGCTGATAATCGTGCGACGTGGCTACGGGAAATTGTCACCTACGATTTGCTTCTCGCCTCGACAACCAGCGTTAAGCATCAAAAACAAGATGATAATAATCCTTGGCTCTTGACTCAGGCAGTCGTCGCGGCGCGGGTTGAACGAGCTTTGTTGCGCTTTCGCAATTTGTTCGAGGGCGCTTTTACTGCCCATCGCATGGCTGAGGCCGAGGCAATTTTGTTGGCCGCCGAAGAGCAAAGCAATATTCTTGCCCCGTTGGTGCGCGATTGGCTGCTGTATTATCGCGGCAAGATGAATTTTGCCATGGTGCGGCTTGACGAGGCGATTAGTTGCTTTGAAATTTTGCTCAAGCGCGATGATCTTGACTCTGAGTTGCAGGTTTTGGTAGCAATCAGCCTCGGCGATGTGCAAGTTGAGGCGGGCAAATGGTCGGCTTCGATCTTGTCGTATCAAAAAGCCTTGGCAACTCCCAAAATCGAGCCAGCTCAGCAGGCCGAAGCGCACCTTGGAATTGCCGATGCCTATAATGAAATTGCGATTAGCTCAGGTGGCTGGCATCAACCACAAATTCAGAAATATCCGATTGCGCGAGCCTTTGCCAAACTGTTCCAGTCAATTGCAATCATTCCGATGTTTATTTTGGTGAGCATTTTGCGGCGTTTAGGTGCGGCTGTGCCGAAGCCCGTGATTTTGCTGCGCTACCAAAATTGGCTACTAGCGCGAATTTTCCGTGCCTCGCGTGACCAAACCATGGCGGCGTATACGATCTTCCGCCAGCAGAACGATCAAGTCAATATGATTCGCTGCGAGATGCGTTTGATCGATATTGATGTGTTGTTTGGCAGTGTTGATGAAGCAATTGCTTTGGCGCAGCAAAGTTTGGCACGACCTGGCTGCGAGGAACCTTATCGTAAAGCTCGGGTTCAGGTAACCTTTGCCCGTGCATTAATCGCCAAACAAGATTATGCTCAAGCAATTGAAGTTGTGAATCAAGCCTTGACTGTATTTCGGGCGGTTGATGATGGGCGTTGGGAATCACGAGCTTTGACCACGCTAGGCCGTGCCTTACAAGAATCAGGTCAGGCTGAAGCAGCCTTAGCTGCCTACAAAGAAGGTTTGACCCGTGCGCGTGGTATTGGCTCGGTGCTTAGCCGCGAACGGATTTTATATGAATTACGCAGTTGGCGGCGCTCGGAATTAAGCTACCCCAGCGAAATTGGCGAAATTCTGCGTGATGAGCCAACCCAACGCTTTGTCGCACGCTTTCCGCGCTTCCTCTTGCCCTATTTGCAAGTTGGCCAAACTCTGTTGATTCCGTTGATTTTGGTGTTTGCTGCGATCGTTGCGCCAACGCTTCAGGCCCAAACGATCATTCAATCGAGCAGCAATTTGGTTTTGCCAGCGCCCGATGTCTATGTTTTTCCATGGTATCGGCTGATTATCGCGCCATTAACGATGTTGGTATTGACGGGGATTGGCTATAGTGTGCTGGGCTTGATTGTGCTGTGGCGCATGCCGATGAATCAGTTGCGTAATAATCAGCCAATTGTGCATATCATCACCCCCAATGAGCTGATTCATCAAGATCAATATGGCCAAGAATCGCATCGAATCAAATGGAAAGATGTGACCGAAATCATCACTGCTGATCGGCGGGTTTGGAAACGCCCATTGATGGTATTTTCGCGCAGTTTTGTGCGCTCGACGATGCAGCCGTTACTCCGAATTGATGGAATTACTGGTTGGTACAATACCTTGCTGTACCTGATTGATAAACGGGCGAGTGAAGCAGGCGCAACGATTCGCTATCTGAGCGCTGATATTAGCTTGCTGCGCAGTGTTTGGGGTTCGGTGATTGGGGTTGGCACGGTGTTGCTGATTCTGCTGATCACCAGCGTCAATGGCTGGATTCCCAATATTGCTGAGTTTTTGCCAGCGACGTTCTATTCAGTGCTCCAATTGTTGGCATTTAGCGGTATTTTGCTAATTGGCCCAACAATTTTCTGGACCGTGATTCGCCCATTACGGCTGGATAACGAATTTGCTTTAGATGAGCGTTTGCCAGCGTTGGCGGCGACAATTGGGTTGATTGTGATGGTGCTGTTTATCATCACCGATGGCTCAATTGTGCGCGTGCCGATTTTCAGTGTGTCGCTGTTTATTGCTGGGGTCTATGTTTTTAGCGAAGGTATTTATCAACTGGGCGTGCGACGTGGCCGAGATCGTCGTTGGCGAGCTGGGGTGACAATTGTTGGTTTTGGTTTGTTGCTGGCAGCAATGTTGATTGTTCGTGAAACGGTGTGGCGCGAGTTCTATCATGCTCGCTCCTATGCCTATACTGTGCAGGGCAACGAAGCGGCGGCAGCTGACGATCGTTTACGCGAGGCAGCTCAAACCACTGCGATGTTTGAACGACCCATGGTTTTAGAAGAAGCCGTCTTGGCGAGTCAAAACAGCGATTGGGAAGAAGCTAGTCAGCAATATACAGCGATTGTCAATAGCCGCCAATATGATGCACGCCTTCAGGCGCTGGCTTATCATAATTGGGCATTAACTGAGTTAGCCCGTTGTAAAGCCAATCCATGCAGCGAAGCCGAATGGGCACGAATTGCCCAATTTGAGAGCGAATCGATTACATTAATTGATATTGCGATTGAGCAACATCAAGCCAACCCTGAGGAGCGGACGGTATTGCTTGAAGCTCAAGGCTCGGCATATATCGAGGTTGGCCAAATTCCTGAAGCGATTCAAAAATTAACCCAAGCTTTGGCTAGCACTCGTGAGCCAAAGGTTCAACAACGGATTGAGGGTTTGCTTGATTCGCTGCAACGCTAAATCCATGCCCTCACCCCCTGACCCCCTCTCCCGCACGCGAGGCGAGGGGGAATCCCTCCATCATGACGGCTGAAGCTCCCCTCGCCCGCCGCAGTGGGCGAGGGGGTCAGGGCACAATTATTACCGTTAATCAAGCGATTTAATTTGATCGAGTGCGATATTTAATTGCAGCACATTTACTCGTGGCTCGCCTAAAACCCCTAAGGTGCGCTGGCTTGTATGCTGCTCAACCAACTGTTGGACTTGCTCGACCGCCAAGCCGCGGGCAGCGGCGACTCGTTGCACTTGGTAATTTGCCGCAGCTGGCGAAATTTCGGGATCAAGCCCGCTGGCCGAGGCGGTGACCAAATCAACAGGGATTGGCAACTGATTGCTGGGATCGGCGGCCTTGAGCGCATCAATTCGGGCTTGAACTGCTTCGGCTAAGGCTGGATTGAGTGGGCCATAATTTGAGCCGCTTGAGGCTGCTGCATTGTAGGGCACTGGGCCAGTTGCCGAAAGCCGACCCCAAAAATATTCCGGCTGATCAAATTGTTGACCAATTAAGCTAGAGCCACGTTGCTGGCCTGCTTGCTCAATCAGGCTACCATTAGCTTGGCCCGGAAAAGTTACTTGCGCAATCACGGTAACTAAAGCTGGGTAAATAACTCCAGTCAAAACACTGAATATGATGATCGCAGCCAAGGCTGGGCGAAAAAATGTACGCATTATTGATCTTCCTCGTCACTAATCCATCGATAGGTCGTTGCTTGTTGGTCGCGGCGAATGTATTGCAAATGGCCTTGGGTGGGATTAGTCGCAGTTTGATGCCAAACCCACATCCCAAGTGCAGCATAGCCGATAATTAATACGCCAATTGATAAAAATGTAGTTAAGGCATGGCTCAAATGGAGAATTTCAATTTCGCCAATTGTCAAAATCATGCCAGCGCAGATTGCATCGAGCCAAACCCAAGTAGTTGTGCGGCGTTTCATTATTTTCTCCTAGGCTAAACCCAAGGCTACCAACAATAAATCAATCAGTTTGATTCCGATGAAGGGCACAATCAAGCCGCCAAGCCCGTAAATCAGCAGATTGCTGCGCAAGGCCTGGGCAGCAGCGACAGCCCGATAGCGCACCCCGCGCAGAGCCAAGGGAATCAGAAAAACAATAATCAAGGCATTGAAAATCACCGCCGAGATAATCGCGCTTTCAGGTGAGGCCAAGCCCATGATGTTGAGTTGGTTCAGCACTGGGTAGGTGCTGGCAAAGGCCGCTGGAATAATTGCAAAATATTTAGCAATATCGTTGGCGATTGAAAATGTCGTCAGTGCACCACGGGTCATCAATAGTTGCTTGCCAATCTTGACCACTTCGATCAACTTAGTTGGGTTGGAGTCGAGATCGACCATATTGCCCGCTTCTTTGGCGGCGTTTGTGCCCGTATTCATCGCCACGGCGACATCGGCTTGCGCCAAGGCGGGTGCATCGTTGGTGCCGTCGCCAGTCATCGCTACCAAGCGCCCGCCAGCTTGATACTCGCGAATTAAGCTGAGTTTGGCTTCGGGCGTGGCCTCGGCTAAGAAATCGTCAACTCCAGCTTCGGCAGCAATCGCCGCAGCGGTCAAAGGATTATCACCAGTGATCATGACGGTTTTGATGCCCATGCGCCGTAGTTCGCCGAAGCGCTCTTTCATGCCACCTTTAACAATATCCTTGAGTTGAATCACGCCCAAAACTCGTTTGCCATCGGCAACCACCAAAGGCGTACCACCAGCGCGGGCAATTGTTTCAACATTGGCTCGCACATCGCTTGGTAAATTGCCTTGTTGGGTTTGCACATAACGTTCAATCGCATCAACTGCACCTTTGCGAATTTGGCGACCAGCGATATTGATGCCACTCATGCGGGTTTGGGCAGTGAAGGCCACAAATTCGGCCTCAAGCTGGTTGGCTTGGCGTTCGGCAATGTTGTAGCGTTGGTTAGCCAGCAACACAATCGAACGACCTTCAGGCGTTTCGTCGGCTAGCGAAGCCAATTGAGCGGCATCAGCAAATTCGTTGATATCCACGCCAGCAGCTGGCATAAAGTTGGTTGCTTGGCGATTGCCCAAGGTGATCGTGCCCGTTTTGTCCAACAACAGCACATCAACATCACCTGCAGCCTCGACCGCCCGCCCCGACATCGCGATCACATTGGCTTGAATCATGCGATCCATGCCTGCGATGCCGATTGCTGAGAGCAAACCGCCAATTGTGGTTGGAATCAAGCAGACCAGCAAGGCAACCAAAGCAGTGACCGTGATTGGCAAGGCTTGGCTGCTTGAGTCGAGCGCCTTGACGGCCTCAACGCTATAGATCGAAAATGGTAGCAGCGTCGCGGTTGCCATCAAAAAGATGATCGTCAAGGCCGTCAATAAAATGTTCAAGGCGATCTCGTTGGGTGTTTTTTGGCGTTTGGCTCCTTCGACCATAGCAATCATGCGGTCGAGAAAGGTTTCGCCTGGATTGGCAGTAATTTGCACAATTAGCCAATCGGAAAGCACCCGCGTGCCCCCAGTAACCGCCGAGCGATCACCGCCACTTTCGCGAATCACCGGAGCGCTTTCGCCAGTGATCGCGCTTTCATCGACTGCCGCCACGCCTTCAATCACATCGCCATCGCCTGCGATTGTTTCACCAGCGCTGACCAGAATGTAATCACCTTTGCGCAAGGCACTAGCAGCAACAATTGTTTGGCTGCTGCTGTATTGTGGGCCACTTAATTTAACTGCCTGCACATCGCGGCGTGATTGACGTAGCGTGTCGGCTTGAGCTTTGCCACGACCTTCGGCCATGGCTTCGGCAAAATTAGCAAATAATAGGGTGAGCCAGAGCCAACCAGCGATTGCCAAGCTAAAATTGGCTGACGTTTCGCCGCTGCCCAATAACGCCTGAATCCATAAGCCTGTGGTAAAAATCGCGCCAATAAAGACCACAAACATCACTGGATTGCGTACCTGCAAGCGTGGATTAAGTTTGAGCAAAGCCGCTTTGAGCGCTGGCACAACAATCGCTCGATCAAATAGTGAGCGGTTTTTTGGTAGTGAATGATTCATCGTTCTCGCCTTATAAACTCAGCAATAAATGTTCAACGATTGGGCCAAGCGCCAGCGCTGGAATAAATGTGAGTGCCCCGACAATTAACACCACGCCAATCAACAAGCTCACAAACAACGGCGTATGAGTTGGCAAGGTTCCGGCGCTTTGCGGAATCAGCTTTTTGCCAGCCAACGAGCCAGCAATCGCCAAGGTTGGTACAATCAGCCAAAAGCGCGAAACCAACATCGCAATCCCAAGCCATGTGTTATAAAACGGGGTGTTTGCGCCAAGCCCAGCGAAGGCGCTACCGTTGTTGTTGGCGGCTGAAGTGGCGGCATACAGCACCTCGCTGAAGCCATGTGCGCCGCTATTGAACACGGTAGCGCGGCCTGATTCGCTGCTCACTGCAATTGCTGTGATCAACAAGGTCATCACACAGGGAATCAAGATAATCAGCGCTGCCATTTTCATCTCAAAGGCTTCGATTTTCTTGCCCAAATATTCTGGCGTGCGGCCAACCATCAAGCCCGCCACAAACACCGCGATAATTGCAAAAATCAGCATGCCATACAGGCCTGAGCCAACGCCGCCAAAAACCACCTCGCCTAGTTGCATCAGCACCATCGGAGCCAAACCGCCAAGCGGTGTATACGAATCGTGCATCGAATTGACCGAGCCATTCGAGGCGGCAGTGGTTACGGTAGCCCACAAAGCCGAGTTGACGATGCCAAAGCGGGTTTCTTTGCCTTCCAGATTGCCGCCAGCCTGTAATGCCGAGGCTTGATCATCAACGCCCAGTTTTTGGTAGAGCGGATTGCCTGCTTGTTCTGCGCTCACCGCCAAGACCGTAAAGCCCAGCAAAATAATCGTCATCGTGGCCAGAATCGCCCAGCCTTGGCGTTTATCGCCGACCATCAGGCCAAAGGTGTAACACAATGCCGCTGGAATCAGCAGAATGCTGAGTAATTCTAAAAAGTTGCTCAACGGCGTTGGATTTTCCAAGGGATGCGCCGAATTGACGTTGAAAAATCCCCCGCCATTAGTGCCAAGCTGCTTGATTGCAATTTGCGAAGCGGCTGGACCTAGGGCAATCGTTTGTTGGCTGATCGTCGTGCCATCGGCATTGACGATTGGCTGGATTAACTCAACCGTTTGGGATGGACTAAATGTCTGGACAACCCCTTGCGAAACCAAGGTAACTGATAACACCAAGGCTAATGGCAACAAAATATAGATGGTCGAGCGCGTCAGATCGACCCAAAAATTGCCAATTGTGCTGGTGGATCGGCGAGCGATGCCACGAATCAAGCCAATAAGTACAGCCATACCCGTTGCAGCCGAGACGAAATTCTGCACCGTCAGGCCCAACATTTGAGTTAGATAGCTCATTGTGGTTTCGCCAGCGTAGCCCTGCCAATTGGTGTTGCTTACAAAGCTGGCTGCGGTATTAAAGGCAGAATCGGCGCTTACCGCTGGTAATTGTTGCGGATTGAGCGGGAGCCATGCCTGCATCCGTTGCAACCCATAGAGCAACAGCATGCCCATCGCATTGAATCCTAACAAGGCTAGGGCATAATGCTTCCAATGCATTTCGCTCTTTGCGTCGATGCCTAACAAGCGATAGATCAAACGCTCAATTGGGCCGAAAAAACCTTGAAGTGGTGGGTTTTCGCCATAAACTTTGGCCATATAGCGGCCTAGTGGCACAACACAGGCCATCAGCACCACCAAAAAGATCCCAATTTGGATCACACTATTGCTAATCATTTAAAACACCTCAGGCTGCATCAAGGCCCAGAACAGATAGATTACTAAGCCCAGCGTTACGATTGCTGCGATCAGATATAACGTACTCATCGATTGCCTCCCAACGCAGCACACATGCGTAGCAAGCCCCAAGTTAGGAGCGCCACAACCACAAACAGCCCAAGAAACCATAGATCCATGACAAACCTCAATCAAACTTGAACAGATCTATTCAACCAGAAAAGACCTCAAGCAGGCATCAAAATCGATCAAAAGGAGATCAAGAAAGTATCAAGATAAAGGCAAAAGGCAAAAGGCAAAAGGCAAAGGAGTGGCTAGGGGTCAGGGATCAGTATGGGCTGCGGAAATGGAGGGAGTCCTGTTGAGAATAGTAATATAATCCTGAACATCTGTGCGTATCTGTGGCTAAAATAATAACCATTCGTGTAATTCGTGCAATTCGTGGCTAGAATATCTTCGTGGATCGAAAATTATTCGATTGCCAAGCGATAGCCTACGCCTGGCTCGGTCAGTAAATAGCGTGGGCGGGCGGGATCAGCTTCAAGTTTATGGCGCAACTGGCCCATATACACCCGCAAATAGTGGTTTTCCTCGGTGTAGGCTGGCCCCCAAACTTCGCGTAAAAGCTGGCGATGGGTCATAACTTTGCCAGCATGTTGCACTAAAGTTGTCAGCAAATTGTATTCGTTGGGGGTGAGATGTACCTCTTGCTCGGCGACAAACACCTGCCGCCGTACCAAATCGACGCGTAATGCGCCAACTTGAAATACTGGCTCGCCTTTTTCTCCGCCATGCTGGTGTAAATGGCGCAAGGCTACCCGCAAACGCGCCAATAATTCGCCCATACCAAAGGGCTTGGTCAAATAATCATCGGCTCCCGCATCGAGGGCTGCAATTTTATCGTCCTCGCGGCCACGCGCCGAAAGCACAATAATCGGCGTATTCGTCCATTCGCGCAGCCGTTGCGTGACTTGCAAGCCATCAAGGTCGGGCAAACCCAAATCGAGAATAATGATTGCGGGCCGTTGCATGGCGGCTTGCAATAAGCCATCTTCGCCATTTTCAGCCTCAATCAAGTGATAGCCATGGCTTGGCAGCGAAGCTCGCAAAAAACGCCGAATGGGTGCTTCATCTTCAATCACCAAAACGTTAATTGTGTTTGACATAAGCGCTATTCTCCTCGAATTTGCGGTGGCTGGCCTTCGATTGGCAGGGTGAAGGCAAAGATTGCGCCGCCAGCTGGGCGATTTTCGGCCCAAATTGTACCACCATGGGCCTCGATAATTCCACGGCAAATCGTCAAGCCCAACCCAACCCCACTGCTGGCTGAACGTTTGGCCTGCACCCGAAAAAATTTCTCGAAGATTGTTTCAAGCGCACTTGGGGGAATCCCAGGCCCATGATCTGCAATCTGCACTTCGATCAAACCAATCCGTTCAACCGCCCGAATTTCAATCGGGCTGCTGCTGGGGCTATATTTGAGGCTATTTTCCAGCAAATTAACCAACACTTGCTCGATCAAAATGCTATCGAAAGGCACAAACGCTTGGTTTGGTAGCTCGATGCTGATTGAACGTTGATCGATTTGCGGGGCTAAACGTGCCAAGGCCGTGCCCAACACTTCTTCGAGCGCTTGCCATTCTTTATGCACTTGAACTGCGCCAGCCTCTAGTCGCGTCATATCCAACAAATTGCTTAGTAACCGATTGAGTCGCTGGCCTTCATCGGCGATGGTTTGAATTAATTCGTGTTGGATGTGTTGATCAAGCTGGTTGGTTTGATCAAGCAAGGTGCTGGCAGCGCCGCTAATGGCCGCCAAAGGTGTGCGTAAATCGTGGGAAACTGAGCTAAGCAGCGAGTTCCGCATACGTTCAGTTTCAATTTGCACGCTCGCAGCTTGCGCTTCTTCGGCCAAGTGAGCACGTTCGATCGCTACAGTGGTTTGGTTGGCAAAGGTTTCGAGCAAATGCACATGGCTGGGATCGAGCAAACGGCGTGGTTGTTCTGGCTGCAATGCCAAGACTCCCACAACTCCGCGCGTCGCAATCAGCGGCAGATACATAGCTTGGGCACTGGGCAAGGTGTCGCTGTGCATTCCAGCTTTTTGCTGATGATCATAGACCCATTGCGCAGTAATCAGTTCGCGTTGATCGCTGATGAATGGCCATTGTTGACCAACAATTGGCCGCAGTTGGCCCTTAGGGTTGGGCAATAAGATTGCGGTTTGGCCTTCAAACACGCTGCTAATATGTTGAGCCGCTGTTTGCAGCAAATTATCCAAGCCGCGAATGCTGGCAAATTCGCGGGTCATGGCATAGAGCGCGGCGGTGCGGCGTTCGCGTTGGCGGGCAGTTTCGGCCTGCGCTTGAATTTGCACGGTCAAGGTGCTGATCGTCAACGCCACAATCAACATCACCATGAAGGTCAAAATATATTGCACATCGGAGACAGCGAAGGTCAAATAGGGCTGGACGAAAAAGAAATCAAAGGCTGCTACGCTTAAAATTGAGGCGCTGATCGCAGGCCCGCGTCCGTAACGCGCCGCCACCCACGTTACCCCCAACAAATACAACATAATCAAATTCGATAATTCGAGATGCGGAAAGATGCCATAACAAACCATTGTGCAAGCTAACACCACGCCGCTCGATTTGACATAATTTATTTTTGGCGAATGGGGTTGTAGGCTTGGTTTGGCGTTGGGTTTATGGGTATCGTCATGCTCGCCGCTGATCACATACACATCAATTTCACCACTCTGGCGAATCAGTTGATCAACGATCGAGCCAAAAAGCAGCTCGCGCCAACGTGGCTGGGCTGGCTTGCCGACTACAATTTTCGACACATTGCGTTGGCGAGCATAGCGCAGCATCTCTTCACCTGGATTGATTCCGCCAAGCGTGACGATTTGTGCTCCCAAACTTTCGGCGAGACGCAAGGTTGCGGTCACCCGATCGCGATCGGCCTCGCTGAGCCGCAAATGCTTGGGTGTTTCAACATACACCACCAGCCATTCAGCCTTGAGATCGTTGGCCATGCGTCGGGTTGCGCGAACCAAGCGCTCGGAAAGTGGGCTTGGGCCAACCCCTACCAACAAGCGTTCGCGGGTTGGCCATGTTGTAGGAATCGCGTGATCATGGCGGTAGCGCTGCATTTGGGCATCGACCCGATCGGCAGTGCGGCGTAGCGCCAATTCGCGCAGGGCAATCAAATTGCCTTTACGAAAGAAATTGCGGGCCGCTTGCGCTGCTTGGCTGGCGATATAAATCTTGCCCTCATTCAAACGCCCAAGCAACTCATCGGGTGGCAAATCGATCAATTCCACTTCATCGGCGGATTCCAGCACCGCATCGGGCACCGTTTCGCGCACGATCACCCCCGTGACTTGGGCCACCAGATCATTCAGGCTTTCGAGATGTTGCACATTGACTGTGGTATAGACATCAATGCCAGCGTGCAGCAACTCGTTAATATCTTGCCAGCGTTTGGCATGGCGCAAATTGGGCGCGTTACTATGCGCCAATTCATCAACCAAAATCAGGCTCGGTTTACGTTCCAAGGCGGCATCAAGGTCAAATTCGCGTAAGCTTGTGCCACGATATTCAACCTGCAAGGCTGGCAGTTGAGGCAAGCCCACCAAAAGGGCATCAGTTTCGGCGCGGCCATGGGTTTCAATATAGCCAACTAGCACATCGATGCCTTCGGCACGGCGTTGTTGGGCGGCCTGCAACATGGCATAGGTTTTGCCAACACCTGCCGCCGCCCCAAAAAATACCTTCAAACGCCCGCGTTGGGCTTGTTGGTTGGCACTCTGAATCCGTTCGAGCAGTTGATCTGGATTTGGGCGTTGATGTTCCATCGGAAAAGCCTTCAATAGGTTGGTAGAAAATGTCAAGTTTTAAGCAATATATTGAGCTAAGCTAGCGCCATCGAATTAACCAACAGGAGTTGTGTGATGGATGGACTGAACAAACCTCATTCACGGCGAAAGTTTCTGACGACGAGCGGCTTGGCGGCAGTTGCAGCTGGTAGCGTGTTGGGCAAGCACGGGCAGGCCGCAGCGGCTCCAGCGAGTGCCCCCAATTCAGGCTTAACCGCAACCAATGCGATGGAATTGCCACCAAGTGCCAAAATCAGTATTCGCTGCTTGCGCTCACTGACCATGCTAACCATGAGTTCGCAGCTAACTGATCCCGCATTTAGTGCCGAAGTCTACGAAATTGGCCTCAAAGATCTCGAAAGTAACCTACAAGAGCTAATCGGACTGGGCACCAGCGATCTGGTGAGCTATCGGCCAAACCCCGAAGAGAGTTTGCCGACGCGGCCATGGTGGTGGCCCAAACGACGTGTTCGCCATTATCGCGGCCAACTCAGCCATGAATCGATCCCCGACGCTGGCCAACTTATCTTGGATATTATACGCAGCCTTGATGGCTATACGGTAGCATTTTATTCGCAACAGCTTGAATTTGCCGAATTGAGCCAACATTTGGCCTTGGTTGAAATGCAAACCCAGTTCCAACGCTTGATCAATGCGCCAAGTTTGGCGGGCTTATTCCCTGATGACGATGATATTTGCCCGTGGTGGTGGCCGTATCCCCAGCCGAATTGGCTGCATTTGCACGACCGTGATTGGCCTGTACCACCAATTCCGATTCCTCCCTGCGATTTACGCGAGTTGGCGGTGAATGTGCAGCGCGGTTTAATTCAACTGGCAGTTGCTGAGCGCTATAGCGATAGCGAACAAGCCAGCTATCGGCGTGACAGTATCCGCCCAACCATTCACGATCTGGCCAATCAGCTGTCGGCCTATGCTGGCACACTAACAGGTTGGCTTGAGCATGATATCGTCGATCGACCACCACCAGATCCTAACGATCCTTATCCATGGCCATTCCACGATGGTTTAATTGATGAATTGGTTGATTTTGCCGATCGTCCGCCACCACAACCCTATCGAATTAAACTTGGCGACCAAATTATGCGAGCGAGCCACTTGGTTGGCGTGGCCTGCCACATTCGGGAACGGCACTTGGCTGGGCGGTTGCAGGATGCCAGTCTGACCCAAATTAAGGATCTCGCCTACCAAATCTAAACTGGACGTGCTTAGATTTAGCCCTTTTTCCAGATTATGGAAGAAGGGCTTTTGGTTGTTACTCTCATACCATCGCCTATCGCAACACCATGATTTAGGCATGTTGTCCACTTGATCTTTATCAAAAACAGCTTAAGATAGAGCCATGGATTGATCATATGTAGAGGAGTATCGATGATCCATTCGACCTATGCTGAGCTATTCAATCAGCAGTTCGTCCAAGACCCCTTCCCCACCTATGCTGCTCTGCGTGCCGAAGCCCCGATTCACCGAATTAGCCTACCCGATGGTCGTGGTTTGTGGATGATTACTCGTTTTGAGGATGTTAAAGCCGCGCTGAAAGATCCACGATTTATCAAAAATTGGCGCAAAGTGCTCAATCCTGAAGAGCAAAAGCTCATGCCAGTGATGCCACCAGTCGTGCAATTGTTGTTTAAACATTTGCTAGCGCTCGATCCACCCGACCATACACGCATTCGTGGGATGGTGCATAAGGCCTTTACCCCGCAATTGGTTGAGCAACTCCGCCCACGCATTCAGCAAATTGCCGATGAGTTGCTCGATGCGATGCTGGCTGGCCCGCGCAGCACCGATTTGCTGACGGCCTATGCCTTCCCGTTGCCCTTGACCGTCATTGCCGAATTGCTGGGAATTCCACTGGATCATCGCGAAAAGTTTCGTTATTGGTCGGGCTTGGTGGTGACTGTTGATCCTTCGCCAGATCGCTTTACGCGCATGGCGGGTGAGATGGAGGAGTTTGGTAATTATCTGCGTGAATTATTCGCAGAAAAACGCGCCAACCCCGCCAACGATTTGACCAGTGCTTTGGTGCAGGTTGAAGAGGCTGGCGCTAAACTGACCGAGCAAGAATTATTTTCGCTGGTGTTTTTCTTGTTGGTTGCTGGCCACGAAACCACGGTTAATTTGATTGGCAATGGTATGCTGGCCTTATTACAACATCCTGAGCAATTGAATTTGCTGCGCGAAACCCCCGACCTGATTCGTAACGCCGTCGAAGAATTGCTGCGTTATGACAGCCCAGTCGAAACCTCAACAATTCGCTGGGCTTGTGAAGATCTGGAGTTTGCCGGGGTTAAGATTCCGCGTGGCGAGCAAATTCTAGCGGTGATCACCTCGGCCAATCGTGATCCTCAGCATTTTGCCGCGCCTGATCAGCTAGATATTACGCGGACTGAGCATAACCACATTGCTTTTGGTCATGGCATTCACTATTGTTTGGGAGCACCGTTGGCCCGCCTTGAAGGCGCAATTGCGATTAATTCGTTGGTGCAGCGCTTGCCCAATTTACGTTTAGCAGTGCCAGCTCATGAATTGATTTGGCGGCCTGGCATGCTGATTCGCGGCATGATCGAAATGCCAGTCGAATTTTAACCTAAAAACGCCGTCTAGCCCTAAACTAGACGGCGTTTTTGAATTTATTGCTTGGTAATTAGCGGTAAAAAGTTGATATTAGTTTCGGCGCTTGAATGCAGCAAGAGCACAGCGCTGCGTTCAGGGTCGGCGCTGGTTTGAGCTTTAACCCACACTTGATCAGCCGCTGGGCTTGGCCCCGCCGGCAGATCGACGCGCAGCGTGATCGTTTGGCTGGCATTTGGCCCAAGGTCGTTCGGCATGGCACTCGTTATGGTGGTTAGCCAAGTATTGCCGATGAGGTTGAGGCTAATTGGCACAGTTTGTTGGCTGAGGTTGCGCAATGTCAGGGTGTAGGTGATGCTCGTACCATGCAGATTGCTTTGCGCAAGTTTAGGCGTGGTCAAACTAAGAACGCTCGATTGCACTTCGACATCGCTCGCTTTAAGAAAGCCAAAACGATGGTTGAAATTAATTTGATAATACTTGGTTTGGCCGCTGACAACGATATGTGAGCTTGGATCAAGGGTTGGGGTATAGACTGGCGAATAGTAGTAGGTGCTGGTGTAAAGCTGCGTTGCCACCACCATATTATCGGCGGGTAAGCTGTAAATTGGGGTGATAGCCTGCGGTGAAATGCCTTGAGGATAGGCAGCTGCTTCAGGGTAAGCTCGCCCATAGACTGGAATAGTGGCTTGACCAACTTTTGGTCGCACTTTTAGCCCTTGTCCCGCCGTGGTATTTGAGCCATCGGGGTTGTGGAACCAAGCTTTCTGGCCACCAAAATAAATCGCCTGCCAATCGCCCTGTTGATCAGCGACAACATAGGTTTGGCCTGTAACAACTTTGTTGCTCCAGTTGTTGGCGTGAGTCGGAGTTGAGCCAATGTATTGATTGGTAATCAAGGGCGAGTTGGCGTTGGGTTGCGTGTGCAAATAGAGAAAATTAGCGCTTTGAGTTGGTACATCGCGGCAATCGTTGCTGCTATAACAATAGGTCAAAGCGGGCATATTGCTATCGAAATTGGGATTAATGGTAACCAACTGCGGATCGGGATTGCTGATGGGTGCGGGGCCACCACGCACCAAATCCATATAATGCGCCCAATCCCAAAACGGGCCTGGGTCCCAGTGCATGCCTGCTTGATGTTGCGGCAGCGGGCCAGGCAACTCGTCATGGCCAATAATATGGCTACGATCTAATGGAATCTGGTATTTATCGGCGAGATAGCGGGTGAGTTGCGCCGAGGCTTGATACATGGCCTCGCTATACCAGGTTGCGCCTTCAATCGCAATACCTTCGTGTTCGATGCCGATCGAGTGGCCGTTAACATCCCAATTGCCTGCATGCCAAGGCACGTTTTTATTCTCAACCATTTGGGCAATATGCCCATCGCTGGCCCGAATGACATAATGGGTTGATGCACCAGTGGCTGGATTTTGAAACACATTGACGGTTTGGGTGTAGGTGATTTCGGTGTCATGAATCAAAATATAGCGAAAATCTAAGCCATCGGCTGGGCGATTGGCTAAATCGTAGTTACCATAATCACTGCGATCATTGGGGTTATTCAAGGCATAGGCCGCTGGAATCACTTCACAATTGAGCGTCGTTGGGCAATCCAACGGAAAATCATCACCCAAATACAGCTGCAAGCTAGCGGCACTTTGGCGATTGATTGTGATGGTACTTGGAGCCAACGTTAGCGCTTCGCCGTTATCGAGGCTACGAGTTGCACCTTGCTGCAAGGTGGCGTAGACCCGATCGGCGAAGCCAAACGCGGTCGAACGCTCTTTGCCGCCGCTATACAACACCACCGCGCCATACCAATCGGCGAGATTGTTGGGCAATCGTGGGTTGATGCTGCGGCTATATTCGGCCAACAACGCCGCGCCACCGCGAATATTCTGCACTGGATCATTGATTAATGTGCTGGGTGGTTGGCCGATTAGCTTGGCAGCTTGAGTTAAGGTTTGCAATTCGTCAGGTTGTTTAAGTAGTGTGGCCCAATCAAGGCCTTTGCTGGCGTGCCAATGGCTCAAATCGATTTGAGTTAAATGCATGATTCCATAGCCGCCGCTGGTGCTGGGCTGGCCTGCGTGATGCTCCCAGCGTGAAAGATTGTAGCTCAGCGCTAGCAATACTTCGCTTGGTACATGGAATTCGGCGGCAGCTGCGGTGAAAGCCATATGCAAATTGCTGGCAGCTGGGTTTGGGCTGTTGGCAAAGCTTGGCAATGGCAAATAGCCAAGGCCCAGCCCTAAAATAACAAAAACGATCAGCAAACGTGATCGTAACCAACGATGGTTCATTATTGCTTCCTCAACAACTAAAAGACCTAACTCGTAGGTTTAGTATACCTGCTTAAAATTAATTAAGAACTGAGAATTGGCTGAGGAGTTTTGATCGACGCAGAACATGAAGCGCACGAAGTTTTGGAACCGCGCAGGACGCGAAGAGCGCTTGGGCGCTGTCTGATAATTCCATGGTAAACTCTTGGCCATGAGGTGATGTGATCAGAATTATCCATGGCCTCATGACCACATCAGATTCGACTAAGACGCACAAATTCGCAGTAGATGTTTGTACGCTACTACACGCAGGAGGGGCTATGACCATCGATGAGCTTGAATCATGTTTGGAGTCCTTTGTCTCGCGTGCGCAAATCGTGCGCGATACCCGCCACATCCTTGAGGAATGGGCAGTTAATGGCATCTTTCAGGCTGCAGTGGAAGACGACCACTTCATCCCCATCCCCCACGATGCACCGATCACCGTCATCCGCACCACCTTCGAATGCTCTGCGTTGGACTATACCTTTGGTCCAGTGAAGGCGATTGTTGGGTTGGGAGACATTACTATCCACGATGACACCATCCTGCCTCAGTATTGTTTTGTCAGGCTGTATTACAATGACGAAGGACAGGTCTTTACCACCGATTTTTACCTTGACTAGTGTACTGCTTAGGAGCAAGCCATGAGTCTTGCCACAATCGAACGGCTGTTGGATGCCGTGCTTCCCGATCAGCAAGTGTTGGCCGATACGACCGCCATCCTTGAAAGTCTCGTCCAAGATGGAAGCGTCGCGGTCCTGGTTACCTCTTACGGTGGACGGGTCTCGCCGCTGACCATCCCCTATCCCGTGCCCCTGACGGTCATCAGAAAAATCTTCCAGCGCCGCTTTGTCGGTGCTGCGACATGGACGATGAGTGCAATGGTCGCGCTTGGCACGGTTGAACTCGACCATGGAAGTATCAGGGCACAGTATCACTTTCTAGACCTTGACTATACGGCGGAACGGACGATTGTCAATGTTGAATGGTTTGATCCAGCGTATTAGAGGTAAACCCACGATTTGTACACCCGAACGCCCCACCTATCGCAGGGCATTTGTTCGCTGAATGGCCTTGCTGCTATGCCAATGCACCGATAAATTTATGTCCACACCACAATCAAATAAAGCTGCTAGCGTTGACTCCACGTGGGCATGGGATACAACAGTGGTTGTTCGGCCACGGCTTGGGGAAATACCGTATATTTTTGACCATCAGGATGCAACTGCTCAACTGCCATGGGCTTTTCGCTGTTTACGCCCTGCGCGTCAAATTGAATCGGCCCGAAAAAAGTATCAAGTTTTAAGCCTTTAATTGTATCGCGCACCGCTAAGCGATCGATCGTTCCTGCCCGCTCAAAGGCCCGTTGAAAGACGATCAATGATGCCGCCGACTCAGCAACTTGATAGGGCACCGATTTATATTGGGGGTATTGCTGACGAAAGGCTTGGGCAAAAGCCGCTGGGGTTTGCCAGCTATCATCGCCATGATAGTCGAGGGCAGGAGTCCATTGGGTTGGGCCAAGGATATAATCGGCATCATGTTGTAAATTAGCGCGAAATTGCGGCAATAATGGCCCCACACTTAATCCAATTGCTTTAGGGCTAAGATCGAGGCTTTTGGCTTGCTTGACAATTAACAAAGCCTCTTGCAGATGACCTGCACCGAGCAACATATCGGGCTGAAGTTGCTTAATGATATTTAAATGATGACTCACATCACGCGCATCGCTGGGATAATCGCCATGATAAACCACGTTTAAGCCGCGCTGTTGGGCGTAATCACGCACACCTTGGGCGACATCCTGCGAAAACGAATCGGTTTCGCTCAACAGGGCCAGCGTTTTGAGGCTTGGGTCAGCCGCCAATACTGCATCCATCACTCCGTTTAAGTAGTGGCGGGCGGGCGTTTGCACACTGAAAATATAGTGATAGTTATTGGCATAAATGCTGCTGGCCGAGCCATGGCCCGAAACCAATGGAATATGATATTTTTCGGCGATCGCTACCGCAACGCTGGTAGCATCCGAGCCATATGGCCCCAATAAAAAATCAACTTGATCGTGATTGATTAATTTTTCATACAGCTCAGCTGTGCGTTCGAGGTTCGATTCATCATCATAATAACGTAAACGCAACTGATAGCGTTGGCCGCCGACCAGAATCCCACCTTGGGCATTCAGGGTATCAACAAAAAATTGATACCCATCACGCACATATTCGCCTTCTTTGGCGGTTTTGCCAGTAATCGAGATCGATGCGCCAAAGGTGATCACCAGCGGTTGTTGGTTGGCACTGGTGCTGATACAACCGCCTAACAAACCGATGATCATCAAATAAGCTAAGCGTCGAAGCCAACAGCGTTGTTGCCACATAACCGACCTCGTATGCTTTAAGCCGCTTTCAAGACCATCAATGCTTCAGGCGGCAAATAAATTCGCACATTGCCACTGGTGTAATCCAAGGTCTCGACCATCAAGGCTCCAATTGTGGTTTCAACTTGATGATGCCATTTTGCGCCCAAATAATCCGAGCTGCGAATTGCCCCAGCAATCACGTTGGTCTGATGATCACTCGTCGCTACTTGCACCCGTTCGGAGCGAATGCCCAAATCAATTGTTTGGTGTTGTTGGAGCTTGAGCGCTGTGCGCACCTCAAGGCATGTGCCATCGCTCAGGCTGACTTGGCTCAGCGTTGGTGCATGCTGTACCACGGTTGCTGGTAAAAAGGTGGTTGCTCCAATGAATTCGGCTACAAAACGGGTTGCTGGTTGTTCATAAATTGCTTGCGGCGTATCAAATTGCTCAAGTTTACCTGCCGACATTACGGCAATTTTATCAGACATCGCTAACGCTTCAGCTTGATCATGGGTCACATAGACGGTGGTAATGCCCAGGCGTTTTTGAATATCACGCAGCCATGTGCGAGCTTGCTCCCGCACTTTGGCATCAAGGTTGGATAATGGCTCGTCGAGCAAGAGCAGGCGTGGCTCAGTTACCACCGCGCGGGCTAGCGCTACCCGTTGCTGCTGCCCGCCCGAAAGTTGGAAGGGATAGCGCTCGGCAACATGACCTAATCCAACCAACTCTAAAATTGTTGCTACCCGCTGTTTGATCTCGCTGCTGGCGATTTTAGCGACCCGTAAGCCAAACCCAACATTATCGGCAACCGTCATATGCGGCCAAAGTGCATACGATTGAAACACCATGCCAAGTTGGCGATCTTCAGGTTGCAAAAAGAGCTTTTTGGCGCTATCGGTCAGCACGAAATCGCCAACCCGAATCGTGCCAGTGTCGGGATGTTCTAGCCCAGCAATACAGTTGAGTGTGGTGGTTTTGCCACAGCCTGATGGCCCCAAAAAGCTGACCAATTCGCCAGCTTGAATCGACAAACTAAGATCATCAAGCGCTTTGGCACTGCGATTATACATTTTACTGAGATGTTCGATGGTTAATCCGGCTGAATCGTGATGAATGTTGCTCATCGGTTGCTCCTTACCAATTATTCGCGAACTTTGACCGTCGGAATAAAGCTACTTAGCCAGCGCACAACCCCAATAATTAATAATTGAATTACGGCCAAGGCGGCGGCTGGGCCAGGCCCACCTTGCGCCCAAACTTCGAGCATGGTTGTGCCAATCACTTGCGAGCCACGGGTGAACAAAAACAGCGCTACTGAGTATTCTTTTAAAAAGGTGATAAATAAGAGGGTAAAGGTTGTAAGCAACGCTGGCCGTAACAATGGCAGCATAATATGGCGCATCACTCCTAGCCACGTTGTGCCGCTCACTCGCGCCGCCCGATCAAGCTCATCGGAGATTTGCAAAATCGAGGGACTCATCGCACTAAATCCTAATGGTAAATAGCGCATGGTGTAGGCAATGATCAAAATCCAAATTGTATTGCGTAGACCGCCCAAGGCCGGAAACGAGAGCAACGCCCATAAAAACCCTAAGCCGATAATGGTGCCCGGAAAAGCCCGTGGATATTGGGCGATATATTTGACTGCGCCGCGCATCGGGAATTTCGAGCGATAGGTCAATAAGGCAACGGCTGCCATAAATAGGGTTGCGACGACTCCGCCAACGCCTGCAATCAACAAACTATTGATAATCGCAACCCGATAGGTTTCAAACTCAAAGGCTTGTTTGAAATTATCCATAGTCAAAATTGAAAATGGATTAATCAGGGCGCTGAGAAATGGCGTGAAGGCTTGCAGAATAATCCCGCCAAGCGGCACCAAAATCGTCAAGCCCGCAAACAGATAGACGACGAATCCCAAAGGCCAGCGCAACCAGCCTAAATGCAAAACCCGCGCTCGTGAGATTTTGCCGCTGACCGATACAAAGCGTCGTTCTTGCTTCATCAGGTGGTTTTGCAGCATAACCAAGACTGAAATAAACAGCACCACCATAATTGCCACAACTGCCAAGGTGCCATAATCGGTCGTCCCGCTCACCAGCGCTGTGCGATAGAGAAAGGTTGAAAGCACATCAATTTGGGCGCTTTCGCCGAGCACCAAGGGAATTGATAGTAATTCGATACTGGAAACCATGGTCAATACCAGCGCATATAGCATTGCAGGCCGAATCAGGGGGATGGTAATGCGCAGCAAAATGCGCAACGGTTTTGCGCCAGCAATCCGTGCGGCTGATTCCAGTTGCGGGTCGGCCATGCTCAGCGAGGAGCTACAATACATAAAAGTCAACGGCATAAAATAGAGCGCACTGACCATAATCAAGCCTGGCATCGTATAGAGATTCCAGGTTGGCAAGCCCCATTCGCGCACCATCACCGTCATAAAACCTTGGGGGCCATACATCACCGCCCAGCCAAAGGCCAAAATCAGTGCTGAAACATAGTAGGGAATCGTGATCAATTTTTGCAGCCATTGCGCCCCAGGCAGATCAGTGCGAATCAAGAGCACTGCAAAGCCAATTCCAATCAGGGTTCCCACAATCGTGCTGCCAAGCATAAAAACCGCTGTATTGCCGATCACCTGCCAAATTTTGGGATTACCCAAAACCCGTGGGAAATTTTGCAAACTCAGGGTATTGCTGGCTTCGTACAAGGGTTTTTCTAAGAGGCTTTGATAGAGAATTGGCCAAGTTGGAAATAAGACTAAACCAACGACTGCCAGTGCGATCAACCATTGAATAACCCGATCGAGCCGCCATTTGGGTGCTTTTGCAATCGCCTTAATTGGGCGAGTCTGGGCTGTTGCTGCCATCTGCAAACTCCTTGGATGGTGCTGGGTAGAGCGTTGTAAGCCGGCTCACTGGCCTACAGCGCTCTACCCAGCACCATTTAAGTTAAGTGGGGCTTATTGGTTGCGACCGAGGGCTTGTTTCCATTGGTTGAGGAACTGGCTGCGTTGTTGAGGGTCAGCCAGGGCTTTATCGGGCCGTGAGAAGATGATATTTTGCTCGCCCCCAACCGCTTGGCTTACTTGCGAAAGATGCAGTGGCGCAGAGGCGGCAATGTCGGGGCGATAGGCGGTTAAGCCACCTTGCGAGAAGGCCATTTGTCCTTCGGCTGAGAGAATATAATCGAGTAGCAATTTGGCTGAATTAGGGCTAGCAGCATGTTTGGTGACTGCCATGCCCCGCACCGCGACAACTTGAGCATCAGGCACAAAGCTATAGCCAAGCAATTGTTGAGCAGCTTCCAAGCGTGGCTGAACTGTGATATTCGAGACAAAGTAGCCGATGCTGGATTCGCCCGAAAGCACTGAATCGATCATCTTGCCGCCAGAGGTTAAAATTTTGGGCTGGCTTGAACCAATTGCTTCTAAAGTTTTCCAACCATCAGCACCTTTGGCCTTGGTATAAAACCAGTTGAGACCATAGCCAAAGCCTTCGCCATCGGCATCGTAGCTCACCAATTTGTCTTGCATGGCGCTGGGGTCTTTTTCGATCATGCTGATCAGTTCGGCCATAGTTTGCGGCGGATCAGCGACCAATTGCTTGTTCCAAATAAAGACCATCGGATCGGTTGAGGCGGCATAGACCCCTTGAGCAATTTTGCCAAGCTCAGGAATTTGGGCATCTTCGCTGGAAACATACGACTGGACTTCGCCTTTATCGATAAAGTTGATCCAGCCATCAGGCGCGGTGGTGGAGATAAAATCGGCAGTACGGGCATTGCCAGCGGCTTCGGTGTAGTAGCGTTCGAATACCTCGTAAGCTCCTAAATCAGCAGTTGTTACTTTGATCCAAGGATATTTGGCGTTAAAGCCTTGAATCACTGGCTGCCAATTTTTCTCACTCATAATCGAATAAATCAAAATACCATCGGCTTCTTTTTTTGAGGCTTCAACTAAAGCGGGATCGGCGTTTGAGGCTGAAACTGATTGGGCACTTTGGCTGACGGTAGGCGTTACTTGCGTGCTCCCACAACTGATCAACGAGGCCATGAGTCCGACAGTGAACACGTGCGCCACAATGCGCGTGAAATGGCTTTTCATTGGGTTTACTCCGTCGCTTGTTTGAGAGGAGGGTTGTTCAGTGCGTCGCTGGATTGAGTAGTAGCTTAGTTGATCAATGTAAAAACGACGTAAAAATTAATTAGCTCGGCGTAAACAAAATATAAATATTTGCAAAATTAAGCCAAATTTCAGGTATATCTAGGATTGAAATTGGGTTAGCGCCTATGAGGTATCTATGTTGCCATTAACTGGAATTACGGTTGTTGCCCTTGAACAAGCGGTTGCTGCGCCATTCGCTACCCGTCAATTGGCCGATTTGGGGGCGCGGGTGATTAAAATCGAACGGCCTGAAGCTGGCGATTTTGCTCGTCACTACGATCAGGCTGTTCACGGCTTATCGTCGCACTTTGTCTGGCTGAATCGTGGTAAAGAAAGCCTTACGCTCGATTTGAAGCAGCCACAAGCGCAAGTGATTATGCACCAATTATTAGCAACGGCTGATGTTTTTATTCAAAATTTAGCGCCACAAGCGAGCCAACGCTTAGGCTTTGGTGCCGAAACGTTGCGTCGCGCAAATCCCAAATGATTGTCTGCGATATTTCGGGCTATGGGAGTAGCGGGCCGTATCAGCATAAAAAAGCCTATGATCTATTGATTCAATGCGAGGCGGGCGCGGTTTCGGTAACTGGCAGCGCCGATCAACCAGCCAAAGTTGGTATTCCAATTGCCGATATTGCTGGTGGAATGTATGCCTACACGGGCATCTTGACTGCTTTATATCAGCGGCAAGCAACTGGCGAAGGCTGCCAGATCGAGGTTTCCCTATTTGAGGCATTAGCCGAATGGATGGGTTTTCCGGCGTATTATAGTGGCTATAGCGGCCAGAATTTGCCACGCACTGGCTTGCAACATGCCGCGATTGCGCCGTATGGAGCATTCGATTGTGCTGATGGGCAGGTCTTTTTGGCAGTGCAGAACCAGCGCGAGTGGCAGCAATTTTGTGGCACTTTTTTGCGCCAACCAGCGCTGATCGAGCAACCAGCGTTTGCAACGGTCAGTCAGCGGGTGGCGAATCGTCAAGCCTTAGAAAACCTAATCAATCAGCATACCCGCGCGTTGAATCTTGATCAAACGCTAGCCCAGCTTGATGCTTTGGGGATTGCCAACGCCCGACTAAATAGCGTTTTAGATTTTTGGCAGCATCCGCAATTGGCGGCGCGAGGGCGTTGGCGCAGCGTGATGAGCGAGGTTGGGCCAATTCAAGCGCTACTGCCACCAGTCAATTGGTCAAACGTTACCCCAGCAATGCAGGGTATTCCAGCTTTGGGTGCTGCTACTCAGGCTATTTTGCACGAGCTTGGCTATACCCAAGCCGAGATTGAGATATTGAAAACCCAAGCCATGATCTAACTAACAAAGCGATAGCCAATGCCGGCCTCGGTCAGCAAATGGCGTGGATTGCTGGGATCAGCTTCGAGTTTGCGGCGTAAGCGCCCAATATAGACCCGTAAATATTCAGCTTCATCGCGATATTGATCGCCCCACACGTGTTGCAAGAGCATGCGATGGGTCAGCACTTTATTGGGATGAGTGATCAGATAGGCCAAGAGGGCAAATTCGGTTGGGGTTAACCGCACATCGAGGCCTGCTCGCCGAACGCTATGCGCTTCAAGATCAATCTCCAACTCGCCATAGCGTTTGGTGCCTGAAGCTTGGGGCTGAACACTCCATTGGCTACGTCGCAAGACTGCCCTAATTCGCGCCAGTAACTCATCGACCCCAAAAGGTTTACATAAATAATCATCAGCGCCTAAATCAAAGGCCATAACTTTATCGCGCTCGGCATCCAAGGCAGTTAGCACAATAATTGGCACAATCGATTGCTCGCGAATGCGCTGACAAACCTCAAAGCCCGTTAAACGCGGCATCATTAAATCCAAAATAATTAATTGGGGTTGTTCAGTATGCCACAGCGCCAAGGCCTCAAGCCCATTGGTTGCTTCCAACACCTCAAACCCACGCACCTGGAGATTCCGCCGAATAAAATCCCGTAAAACATCTTCGTCCTCGGCAAGTAATACCCGAACTGGCTGCGTTGCCATGCAGAGTGCTCCTTCATCAAGCGATCATCGAATCAGCATTATCCGGCGTTGCCCACGATTGGAATTTGAAAGACTATCGTTGTTCCAGCCTGATCGTTTTCACCCCAGATTTTACCGCCATGAGCTTCAATAAAGGCCTTGCAGATCGCCAATCCTAAGCCAGTGCCACCCGAACGACGTTGAATGCCATGGTGTGCGCGATAAAAGCGCTGGAAAACATAGGGCAGATCATGGTTGGCGATGCCTGGGCCATCATCACGCACCTGAACAATTAAGTGCTGTTGCTCACAACGAGCCTGAATTTGAATAAAGCCTTCGCCATAGGCTAACCCATTGGCGACCAAATTGCGAATCACGACCTCAAAGCGAGCAGCATCGACATAAATCGCTGGGGCTGGAGTAGGTAAATCGAGCTCCAAGCGTGGGATTGGACGGGCCACGCGCTGAATTCCGGCAGCGATCAGTTGATCGAGTGCATACCATTCACGCTGGAGTGGCAATAATCCAGCTTCAAAGCGTGAGATATCTAGCAAATTGGTCACCATACTGGCCAAGCGATCGGCTTCACTGCTAATCGTGCTTAAAAAGTGACGTTGCTCAGCCAGCGGCCAAACAATATCATCTTGCAGCAGGGTCGAGGCATTGCCTTTAATTGCAGCTAATGGCGTGCGTAACTCATGGCCAACTGCCGCCAGCAGGGTTGTTTTGAATTGCTCAACTTCATGTTCATGGGTAATATCGCGCAAGACCAAGCCATAGCCAATCAACTGTTGCTGATCACCAACATGGAAATGGTGGATCTCAAAAACAATGGTATTGGTATCGTTGACCGTTTCGAGCAGCCAAACCTGCGGCTGGCGGCTTTGGGCTTGGGCAAAACCGCGATCATACTGTGCTTGATCGACCGCCTGCTGCCGTAGGCGTTGATAGATTTCAGTTAAGCTTAGCTGATCGATTGCCCCATCGCCAAGCGCTAAAAGTGTACGGGCACGCGGATTCGCCACCAGCAACCGATCATCAACGCCTGCCAGAATCAGCCCATCGCGCATACTATCGATAATTGCGGCTAAGGTTTGTTTTTCATGGGTTGCCGCCAAATAAAGTTGCTCATTTTCGTGGGCAACCGCTTGTAAGCGCACATCACTGCGTTCATACAACACCGCGTGTTCCCAGGCAAGGGTTGCGTAATTGGCAAACATCAAGAGCAATTTTAGATCATTGGCATCGAAGGCTTGGGCGTTGGTGCGATAGACCATTACCACCACATTGCCGACATGATGGCTAATAATCGGAATCGCTAGCAAGGAACGAAAGCCTTGTTTGGCAATCGACGCTGGGAAATACTCGCCGCTATCGGCCAACATTTGAACTGGTTGGCCTTGGCGC
Organism: Herpetosiphon sp.; assembly: GCF_003512625.1. NCBI lineage: Bacteria > Bacillati > Chloroflexota > Chloroflexia > Herpetosiphonales > Herpetosiphonaceae > Herpetosiphon > Herpetosiphon sp. The sequence continues at coordinate 147,097 of NZ_DOPT01000046.1, forward strand.
AAGGCAGTAGCCGAGGGCGATAAGGGGTCATTTGGTTGAACTGAAACAGTCTGATCATAGGCTTTACTACGGCCTGTGCTGGCTAAAACGCGCAAGGCTCCATGATCATCGGGCACTAAAACCACAACCGCTTGGCTATCAACTAAGCGCTGCACTTCATGGGTAATTGTATCAATAACGGTTTGCGGATCAAGCGTGCCGACCACTGCATTCGAGGTCTCCAATAAAATTTGAAGTTCACTCAGGCGTTTGCTAATATCCTGATCAAGCCGTTGCAACGAGCGGGCGAGCGTCCCAACTTCATCGTGGCGAACGCTGAGCTGGCTGGTTTTCGGGCGATTGACCGTAGGCTCGACCAGCTGATAGCTCGTGGCCAAATGATGCAAGGGATGAATCATATGGCGCACCAAAAAAAGCCAGAAAAGCCAACCACCACCAGCAAACAACAAAGCCACCACCAACAGCCAAGTGCTAAAGCGATTGACAACTTGAAAAACTGCACTTGCAGGGCGTTGCACAATCACCACCCAGCCAACACTAGGAACTGGAACCGAGCTATATAACCATTGCTGTTGTTGCAGATCAAGCCCAAGTTGGCTGGTTGGCTGGCCTAGCAGTGCCGCCTCAACGCCTGGGATTTCGCTGCCAATTGGCTGGAGTAAGCGCTCACGCTCTTGGCTGGCGATTAACATCCCGCGATCATCAAGCATACTCAGGCGCAAGCCTTGGGCTTGCTGGCTTGGTTGATTCACAATCAGATTCAAGGGCTGGCTAAAATCGGCTAAAAGCACATTGGTTGCCAAAATTCCGACAAATTGGTTTTGCTGATCACGAATGGGAATCGCAATAATTGCCACCGCATTAAATGTGGTTAGATCAACCGAGCCGCCATTGATAAAGGGCGTATCAGCTTGACTTGCCCGCAGAAAAATTCGTTCCTCGCTAAAATCAGTTCCAAGCGTGCGAATATCGTAGGGAACTGAAACTTGCATATGGCCACGCCGATCGATCCAATAAACCCGATCAATATCTGGGCGGGCTGCCTTGAAGGCCTTAAATGCATTCTCCATCGCGGGATAGGCGCTTGTGGTAAAGATTTCGGGATCTAAGGCGGCCAACGCGACTAATGAATCGCGGGCATTTTGCAGCCGACTGTCGGTTTGCACGGCGATGGCTTGGCCTAAGGCTTGATCGCTGGCCTGAAACTCGCGCATCAGTTGCTGACGCACAATGCCATTCATCACTAAACCAACCCCAATAATCACACTCCCAAATAATAAATAGCCACTGAATACTTGGCGGAGCAGCGATTGGCGCAACCACTGGATCATCGTAATTCCTTACTCCGTTGGGTGGTATAACCTGTGGTGAACGGATACTTGAGCAGTCTGTGGAATCGTGAGTCAGCATGAATGGAACCATGCTGGCTCCTACGATTAAGCATAGCTAGCTGTCTACAATTGGTCAAATCGAATGTTGTTGTTCTTTGTGGCTTGCGCTCTGATTGCAATGCGCTAGAAACAATGCCATAATTGGCAATGCTTGTGCTGTGGGAGACTGCCTATGACCAGCTATCAGCATTCAATTCGCCAACGCCAGTATCAATTTGATTCGCTCAAAACTCTCTTGGCTAAGGCTACGCCTGAACGTTCGGGCGATGCTTTGGCGGGCTTAATCGCCGCTAGTGCTGAGGAACGAGTGGCGGCGCAGTGGTGTTTGGCTGATGTTCCCCTAACGACCTTTCTCAACGAAGTCGTCATCCCCTATGAAACCGATGAAGTAACACGCTTGATCATCGATAGCCATGATCAGGCAGCGTTTGCACCAATTCGCCATTTGACGGTTGGTGGTTTGCGCGAGTGGTTGCTCGATTATCGCACTGATAGCCAGCAATTGGCGGCGGTTGCCGCAGGCATTACGCCCGAAATGGCGGCGGCAGTTTCCAAAATTATGCGCAACCAAGATTTGATTGCGGTTGCCAAAAAGTGCCAAGTGATTACGCGCTTTCGTAATACCTTGGGCTTGGCGGGGCGTTTTTCCTCACGCTTGCAACCCAATCATCCAACCGATGATCCCCAAGGCATTGCAGCGGCAATTTTCGATGGCTTGTTGTATGGCTGTGGCGATGCGGTGATTGGGATCAATCCAGCGACCGATAGCCCGCAAGCTATGACCAGTTTGCTGCATTTAATTGATGAATTACGTCAGCGCTATGCCATGCCGGTGCAATCGTGTGTGTTGGCTCATGTCACCACCGCCTTGCAGGTGATCGAGCTCGGTGCTCCAGTCGATTTAGTGTTTCAATCGATTGCCGGGACCGAGGCGGCCAATCGTAGTTTTGGCATCGATTTGGCGCTGTTGCACGAAGCCAATCAAGCAGCACGCGGCTTGCAGCGTGGCACAATTGGCAATAATGTGATGTATTTTGAAACTGGCCAAGGCAGCGCACTTTCAGCTAATGCCCATCATGGCGTTGATCAACAGACCTGCGAGGCGCGTGCTTATGCGGTAGCGCGAGCCTTTGAGCCATTGCTGCTCAACACCGTTGTGGGTTTTATCGGCCCTGAATATCTCTACGATGGCAAGCAAATTACCCGAGCGGCCTTAGAAGATCATTTTTGTGGCAAATTGTTGGGCCTGCCGATGGGCTGCGATGCCTGCTATACCAACCATGCCGAGGCTGATCAAAACGATATTGATAATTTGCTGGTGCTGCTGGCCAGCGCTGGTTGCACCTATGTGATGGGCGTGCCTGGCGCTGACGATATTATGCTCAATTATCAAAGCAGCTCATATCACGATATTCGTTTTGTGCAAACAACCTTGGGTTTGCGCCCAGCCCCCGAGTTTGAAGCATGGCTGCAACAGCTTGGCATTAGCGATCAAGCAGGCCGTTTGATTGCCAACGAGCGCCATCGTTTGTTGCAATCAGCCGCCCAGTTGGGAGCATTGTAATGGCCGAACAATCTGAAAATGAGCTTTGGCAACGCTTGCGCCAATTTACAAATGCGCGGATTGGCATTGGTCGAGTGGGCGATGCGCTGCCAACCAAGGCCAATTTGGCGTTTCAACAAGACCATGCCTTAGCCCGTGATGCAGTCCATGCCCAGGTCGATTTTGCGGCGATTGCCAGCGCGTTACAACCTGAATTTCCCCAAATACTCAGGCTCAAAAGTGCCGCTTTGGATCGGGCGACCTATCTCAAGCGACCAGATTTAGGCCGCAGCTTGCATGTTGAATCGCGTCTGCAACTAGAGGCCTTGCAAACTGATCCATGCATTGTAGCCTTGGTGGTAGCCGATGGCTTGTCGGCGGTGGCGATTGAACGTCATGCTGTACCGCTGCTGAACATAATCAAACCGCAACTTGAGTCGCTTGGTTGGTCGCTAGCGCCGTTGGTGCTGGTTGAACAAGGGCGGGTGGCAATTGGCGATGAAATTGGCGAATTGCTCAAGGCCGAGTTAGTGGTGATATTAATTGGTGAGCGACCTGGCTTGAGCGTTGCCGATAGTTTGGGCATCTATTTAACTTATGCGCCGCAGCGAGGCCGCAACGATGCTGAGCGCAACTGCATCTCCAACATTCACCCCCAAGGCTTGAGTTATGTAGCAGCTAGCGATTTATTGATGTATTTGTTGGGGCAGGCTCGTCAACGGCGTTTGACCGGAGTCGCCCTCAAGGACGAGCGCCAGCAACTTGGCGCAACCAATAATCCCACGCTTGAATAATAAACTTGGTAGAAAATGTCAAGTTTTATCGGCTGTGCTTTGCTAGGCTACTGCTATCGGATTGATGGCTAGTAGGAGCAAATGCAATGCTACGGCGTAAAAAAATTCTGTTAAGTGGATTGATCATGCTTGGTTTAGGGCTAGTTTGGGATAGCCGCCCAGTTGCTGCCGATAGCGTGGTGGTAGGCACTGGCACACCTGCTAGTTGTAACGAGGCGGCCTTTGATGCTGGCTTGGCTCAGCTTTTTCCAGGCGAACAAGCCCCTGGCGGCACGCTGACCTTTAATTGTGGGCCGAATCCGCATACGATTGTTTTAACCAGCCAAAAATTTTTGCACGATGGCTCGGTGATTGATGGTGGCGGCAAAATTACGCTCTCTGGCGGCAATACCACGCGAATTTTTTGGGTCAGCCAACAAGCGCGGGTCGAAATTCAGCGCATCATCCTGACGAATGGCAATGCTCAGCATAGCGGGGCGATTTTTGCCGAGCCAAATTGGAGCGGCGAGTTTACCAATTTGGCCCTCAACCAAGTAACAATTAAGCATAGCCAAGCGACAACTTTTGGTGGTGGGATTGGGGCGCAACATACCAACCTGAGCCTGATTGATAGCCTGATTGAAGCCAATCGATCGAGTGGCAGCGGCGGTGGCGTAAGTTTTAATACTGGCAATCTAACAATTCGTAATAGCAAATTTAGCACTAACAAAGCCGAGACCGAAGGCGCTGGGCTTGAGGCATGGACGGCAAATTTAGATATTAGCCAAACGAATTTTGAGCTAAACGAATTACAAGGCCGTGAACATACCGATTTTGGTGGTGGCCTCGTGATTCAGCAAAGCTACGGGGTGTTTCAAGGCGGACGTATCTGGAGTAATATTGCTGGTCAAGGCGGTGGCATTTATCTGCGCGGAGGCAGCACAATTGAATTTAACGCCAGCAAAATTGCCGATAATGTGGCTTTTAACGAAGGCGCTGGGGGCTATATTACCGCTAATTCAAGCTTGACCTTCAAAAATGGCATTATTGATCAGAATTTGTCGGCAGTAGCTGGTGGCGGCATTGCCAACCAGGGTGGCCTGTTGATCGAACGCTCGACCCTAACTAATAATGAAGCTTTACAGAGCGATGGCGGAGCACTTGATAATACAGGCGTGGCCGTCTTGAGGTATAGCACTCTCGCCAAAAACAAGGCTCAGCGTGGGGCTGGGCTGAATAATCGCCCGAATAGCACACTGGTAATCGATCGTGTGACCATGACCGCCAATAATGCAGAGATCGCTGGCGGTGGAATCTATCATGCTGGCACTCTATTTACGGTCGATAACAGCATTCTTACCTATAATAATGCCCCGGCAGGAGCGCAATGTGGCTATGCCAGCCAAGTGCCGAGCATGAGCTTTAGTATGTGGAGTGATGGAAGTTGTGGCACGCAAACCATCGATGGTAATAAACCATTTACTGGGCCAAGCTTGCGACCATTGGGCTGGTATGGTGGCCCAACCCCAACCTACTTGCCACTCAGCCATAGCGCATCGACCGATGCTGGCTCATGCTCAAGCTCTGCTGTGACCGATCAACGTGGTTTGGCAGGCTTTGTGGGTGCGGCCTGCGATATGGGCGCGGTCGAAAGTGGCTCGTTATGGTATCAAGTGGCGTTGCCAATGACGATTAAGTAAGAGCATAGAGCATAGAGCACAAAAGATAAGTTAACTGAAACCACGAAGGACGCGAAGCGCACGAAGGATGTATATTTTCGTGGAATTCGAGAAATTCGTGGCAAAAAAATGGTTCGCGGTTGAACGCAGAGGACTAATAGGGGTCGGGTTTCAGGGGCTAGTGGCTAGTAGTCTTATGAATTTAAACTGAACTCTGAAACTTGACCCCTTTGTGTCCTTCGTGAATCAATTGTGCTAGCCTTGCTCCTTTTGCCAAAAAGCCGCCACAATTGCATCACGAATTTCAATGCTCGCCTGCACCTTGGGATGAGTAGTTCCTCCATAACAGCGAATTTGCTTGGGGATAATCTCATAGAACAACGCTACAGCCTCGTAATATTGGCCCTGTCGGGCCATGCATACAGCAATATTGGATTGAGTTATGAGAGTATCAGGATGATCATCTCCTAAAGTTTGTTTTTCAATGTTGAGGACTGTTTGGGAAATATCTAGGGCTTGGTCGTAGGCTTCTTGGCTATAAAATATACTTGCTATATTATGCTGGGTAGCGAGGGTATCGGGATGCTCCGCGCCTAAAACCTGTTGTTTGGTAGGAAGAACTGCCTGAAAAACTTCCTGTGCTTTTACATAGTTGCCTTGAGCGAGAAATATGCTTGCTAGATGATGTTGAGTGGAGAGGGTCAAAGGATGCTCTGCCCCTAAAACCCTTTGATTTATAACGAGAACTGTTTGAAAGAGATCCAAGGATTGATCATAGTCACCTAGCATGAGGAATACCCTCGCAAGTTCATGTTGGGTGGTGAGTGTATGAGGATGATCCGTCCCTAAGTTTCGTTGATTAATGACAAGGACTGCCTTGAAAATATCCTGTGCTTTTACATAGTTGCCTTGAGCGACTAACACCCTCGCAAGCTCATGTTGAGCGGCAAGGGTAGAAGGATGATTTTCGCCCAAAACTCGTTGTTGAATGGTAAAGACTGTTTGGTAGAGTTCCTGTGCTTGGATGTAATCTCCTTGGGCAAGAAACACACTTGCAATATTATGCTGAGAAGCGAGAGTTGAAGGATGATCAGTGCCTAAAACTCGTTGGTTACTAGCAAGGACGGTTTGATATAACTCCAAGGCTTGTGCATATTCACCTTGGGCCTGTAAAACCCTTGCGAGTTCATGTTTAGTAGCTAGAATATGGGGATGTTCTGCGTCTAATATTTGTTGTTCGATAGTTAGTATTTCTTGGAAGAGGTTCAATGCTTCTATATATAGACCTTGATCGTATAATATATTAGCAAGATTATGCTGAGTTGTAATCACTTCTTGTTTCTCGTAACCATACACGGCAATTTCATACTCTAACACTTCACGCATAGATTGCTCTGCTTGGCGGTAGTTACCTTGTCGTTGGTTAATTTGAGCGATAATTGCTAGTACATTGCCCGTATAACCTTGCTTCGTTTTTTCGGTTTCATGGCAAGCGCTTAGGTGAGGCACTAGAGCCAACATCGCCTCACGCTGCCATTTTTCATGAGCATCCTTGCCCTCAGCCACCAAAGCAGCGGTCATTATGTTGGCGGCGTTGGGGTAGTGCTCGGCTTCAATAATGCGAATCGCCTCGCGCATCAGCGGGTGCAACTGCGGTGGGTCGTGATCGAAAAAGCCGCTTTGGCGTAGTACGTACAACCATCCGCCAACGGTCGCCGAATCCTGCTCGGTTGCTCGTACCAACAGATCGATTGGAATTGGCGCATTTGGCGCACAACATGCCAGCAACAATAACAGATGGCGTAGTTTGGCTTCATCCTGATAGCTGCGTTTGAGCAGGCCATAGCTCACGCGCACCGTAGCAACGACGCTCCATTGATGGTTAGTTGGCGAACGATGGAGGTTTTGCAAGGTGTTGGCGCTGGTTTCGAGTTCGGCTACTAAGGCTTGCTGCACTCGTTGATAATAATTGGCGACAGGTAATGATGGTTCAAGTGTTCCCAAGGCCACGCCCATTACATGCAATGCTAAAGGCAAATAACCCACCAGTTTGGCTAAATCATCGGCCTCAGCATCGGTAACTCGTGGAGCAAGTTTTTGCAGCATCTGGCGACTTTCAGCTGGGGTCAGCAAATCAATCGCAATTGCACGAACATTGCTCGATGACCAAACCGCGTTGCGACTAGTCATCAGCACACGACAGCCGCTTTGCGGGCCTGGCCGATAGCTTTCAAAAATCCATTGTTGCTCGCAATTATCAAAAATCAACAGGCGCGGAATTGGGCTATTGAAAAAGCTTTTAATCTCGTTAAGCCGCTGTTCAGGGCTGATTTGGCTGCTATCACGCTGAGGAAATAACTTTTGCCACAATCGATCAACCGAGGGCAAGATCGTTGCAGCCGTGGTGGCGATTGGCGTATAGTCGGCGTTGATCCAATATACGCCACCAGCAAAATAATGGCCATAGCGATAGGCAAATTCGAGCGCAAGGCTGGTTTTGCCAATGCCGCCCATGCCAGTAATCGCCAGCGTTGGCACAATCATAGTTGGGGTGGTTGAGGCCATGGCCGCCGCTAATTGCTTTAACAAATCTTCGCGCCCAACAAAACTGCTGATCGGAAACTGATCGTCAAGCATCCAATCAGCGCGTGGGCGTTGATGGGCTGGAATGCGATCAAGTGGAATTTGAGCGAGCAAGGCTTCGGCTTGTTGCAGCGTTTCAGCATTAGGCAGGGTCGTCATCGCAACATCTCCCAACGATTGAGTGCTAGGCATATGATAGCGCTTAGCGTTAGGCTTTGTCTATAGCGTGGGGCTGGTTGTTGGGGATAGCATTTTCGTCTAGGTATGCTAGGATAGTGATTGTACAGCGATGATCATGCTACTAGGGCTTTATCTATGTCATCATTATTGCCATTGCTTCCCTCACCATTGCTCAGACTTCTGAACGCCTCTGACCAGCCAAACACATTAATGGCCGAACAGCAGTTTAACGCGGTTGTCTTATTTGCTGATATTGCAGGGTTTACCACATTGAGCGATCAGGTGCGCGACGTTGGTGCTCGTGGGACTGAACAGCTAACTCTGCTGTTAAATCATGTTTTTGAGGCGATGATCGACTTGATTCAGGCAGCGGGCGGGATGGTTTGGGGCTTTAGTGGCGATGCATTAACTGCGCTTTTTCGGTATGAAACTGAGAATCAAGCGGCGATTGCCCAACAAGCCTTAACGTGTAGTCTTGCAATGCAAGCAGCCATGGCCCAATTTCAGACAAGTGCTATGCTTGATGAGCTGGCAACTATTCGCTTAACCATGAAAATTGGTTTGGCTCATGGTGTGCTTATGTGTGGTATGGCAGGTATTCCCCACCAGCGATTAGTCGCATTATTGGCTGGCCAGCCTTTAATTGAAAGTAGTTTGGTTGAACACCAAGCAAGCGAGGGCTCAATTGGCTTAACCACTGAGCTTTGGCTGGTTGTTCAGAGCTATGCTCAGGCACAATTGCGCGATGGTTATTATTGGTTGCAAGGCTGCGAAACGGGAGTTGCAACTGCTTATCCATCATTAGCAGCGCCGCCACTGCCTACATGGGCTGAAAGCTTTATTCACCCCCTAATTGCCAAACGGCTGCACGATAATCAAGCTGCGTTCATTAATGAACATCGGCTGGTCTATGTTTTATTTGCCCAATTATGTATCGAACAACCAGCCCATGAGCTTGCGATCATTCGTGAATGGGCGAGCATGCTTACAACAGTTAGTGCTCAGTATGATGGTTATCTTAGCCATGTCGCAGTTGGTGATAAAGGCATCACGAGCATGATTTTGTTTGGAGCACCAATTGCTCACGAAGATGATCCTTTGCGCATTTTAGATTGTGGCTTGGCTGTACGTGAGCAAACCAGCCAAATGGGCTATCAATCGGCTTTAGGCTTAAATAGTGGTGTAGTGTATTGTGGGCTGGTGGGTTCAGTTATTCGCCGCGATTATACAACGATTGGCGATGCAATTAATGTGGCGGCCCGCTTGATGGAGCATGCTAAGGCTGATCAGATTTTGGTGAGTATGGAGCTTGCCAAGCTGGCCCAAACCCAATTTCGTTGGCAACTCTTACCTGATGCTCGACTCAAAGGCAAACCACAACCAATTGCCCTGATGGCCTTACAGCAACGAGCTTTTGAAGCCTCAGTCCGCTTGCCTGAATTTGTTAGTAATCTGCGATTAATTGGGCGTGCCAGCGAATTAACCATGTTATTGCAAGCAACCGAGCAAACCTTGACTGGTCATGGGCAAATTATAGCGATTGTTGGCGATGCTGGGATCGGAAAATCGCATTTGATTAATACATTCATCCAACAACTTGACGCTGAGCGCTGGAATATTTATCGTGGCGAGTGCGAGGCCTATGGTGAAAATAGCCCTTATTTGGTCTGGAATGCAATTTGGCGAGCCTTCTTCTGTATTGAGCCAATGTGGGATCTGGCTACCCAAATTCGGGTTTTGAGCTTCCAATTAGAACTAATCGATCCAAGTTTACTCAATCGCCTACCGTTACTGGGAACGATCTTCAACCTAATGATTCCACCCAACGAAACGACAGCCTTACTTGAACCCCAACTGCAAAAACTGGCTCGTGAAGCGATTTTGGTTCAATGCTTACGAACTCGCGCTACCAATCAACCAATGATCTTAGTATTAGAGGATTGTCATTGGATCGACCCATTGTCGGCGGATTTACTATGGGCGATTAGTCAAATAATTGAAGCGTTACCAATTTGTATTATTTTAGGATTTCGCCCATCGATACAGAATGAAGTAATTGCTCAGCGCTTACCGCAATTGACGTATTGGCATCGCTTGAACCTTAATGAATTTAATCAGAGCGAAGCGAGCCAATTGGTTGCTTATAAAATGCAGCATTGGCCTGGCGAGCACCATATCTCAAGTCTATTAGCCGACCATTTAATTAATCAGGCCGAGGGAAATCCTTTTTACTTGGAGGAATTACTCAATTATGTGTATACGCAAGGCTTAGATCTCAATGATGCTGCGGTTATTGGTAAATTACAACTTCCTGCAAGTTTATCGAGCTTGATTCTAAGCAGAATTGATCAGCTTAATCAGCGCCAGCAATTGACAATTAAAGTTGCGAGTATTATTGGTCGGTTGTTTAAATTGCACTGGTTATGGGGTGTTTATCCTCAGCTGGGTGAGCATCAGACAATTCAAACCGATCTTGAAACGCTTGATCGACTGGAGTTAACAATTAAATATAGTTTTGAACCAGAGGTTGCCTATATTTTTAAGCATATGTTGACCTATGAAGTAACCTACGAGAGTTTAACCTATGCGACACGCTCAACCTTACATGAGCAATTTGGCCATTTTCTTGAGCAACACTATGCTGATGATCCCGCCTATCTTGATCTGATTTGCTATCATTTTATGCGTAGCGATAATCGTAGTAAGCAGATTGAATATTTATGGAAGGCTGCTGATGCTGCCCAACGATCCTATGCCAATGAAGCAGCCTTATTGTTTTATCAACAATTATTGAGTTTATTAGCGGACGTTGAGCATTGGTCAGTGTTGTTGCCTATTGGTGAGATTCTCCAAATTATTGGTAAGCCGCATGCAGCGATTGAAACCTATCAAACGATTATTAATGGGCTATTAGCTCCTGATGCGGCTATTGGTAAAAGCCATTGGAGCATTGGCAAGATTTATGGCGAACTTGGACAATTTCGTCAAGGCTTGGATTGGCTTGAACAAGCTCGAACCCGTTATTTAACGCGAGGCAATGCGGAAGGTGTTGCCGAAGTGTTAATCGATATTGCGAATATTCTGTGGCAACAAGGCCATTATGAGCAAGGTCTTGCTCATGTGGAGCAAAGCCTTGCGCTTTGGCGACAGTTATCTAACTCGTTGGGAACAGCTCGCGCCTTGTTTCAATTAGGAGTGATTTTATCCGATCAACGGCGATATACCGAGGCTTATCATGCCTTAGAGCAAAGTTTAGAGCTACGGCGTGAGGCCGGAGACTTGTTCGCGATGGCGAGTTCGCTGAACGATCTCGGCATTATTGCTTTTGATCGTGGTGATCATACGACAGCTGAGCAATTGTATACCGAGGCTTTTACTATTCGCCGTGATTTGGGTTTTGTCCGTGGGATGGCTCAATCGTTAAGCAATTTAGCCAATGCAGTGTTTGTTTCGGGTGATTATCAGCGAACTCGTCAGTTGCTTGAGGAAGCTTTAGTTTATCGGCGACAAGTCGGCCATCAACGCGGGATTGCCATCTCACTGGCGCATTTGGGCAATACATACGCGGCTTTAGGGGATTTCAAAGCGGCTTGGATGCATCATCGTGATGCATTTACGATTCGTTGCGCGATTAATCATCGTTTAGGAATTGCTCAATCGCAGGTAGCAATGGGCTTTTTGGCACTGCGAACAGACGATTTTTATCAGGCTTATGGCTTGTTCCAGCAAAGTATTCATGGTTTTTTAGCACTTGATGATCAGCGTGGATTGGCTGAAAATTTGGTCGGGTTTGGCTGTGTCGCGGCTGGAATGCTTAAATATCGGCTTGCACATCAGTTTATGCTCGCAGCTGAAACAATTATTGCAAGCCTCGATACGATTTTTGAGCCAGAATTTCGCGATGGTCATGCTTGGTTGAAACGCCAATTAGATCAAAATTCATCCGACGTGGTTGGTTTAAGTGAGTCAAACACTGCGCGTGCTATCGCAACACTGCTGAACTTGAGTTATCATTTGTATTAGGCTGCGCCTGAGCAAGTTGTGCTGCAAAATGCTCAGCCTGCGTCGAATTGCTAGCTTGAAGATAATTGACATAAGCTTGTAATAACGTCATCGCCTCATGTTCTTGGCCTTGTTGGAGCAGGATTTGGCCTAGATGCCAGCCCGCCAAATGGAAAATCGCTTGATCATTTCGGCTTTGGGCTAGTTGGCGGGTACGCTCAAAACAGGTAATTGCCGCTGAATCTTGATTTAATTCAACATAACGTAAACCGACTGTGCCCAAAGCATAGCCTTTACCAAAACCATCGTCGTTGCTAATGGCCGATTTGCCACCTTGCTCGGCATAAATTTGTTGGGTCAAGGCTAGTTTTTGCTGGTAATAGGCGGCTGAGCCTTTGGCATGCGGGTTGCGGCGGTAGCCCCGCATCCAGCGTAGCCAGCGTAAGCTCATAATCACAATAATATCGGCAATCACATAGCAGACAAACGCTCCAACTGGCGGGTTGGTAGTGTGCAATAATCCATTGAGTGGGTTGAGATCCCAGCGCCAACAGCCAAGCCATGTGCCCAATAGCTCGATATAAAGCACCAAAAAGCCCATAATTAAATGTAATAATTGGGCACGATAGAGCAATAAAATCAGACTAAACCCCAGCCCAAACAGCAAACTCAAGCTATCATCGAAGAGCAAAAATGCCCCAATAAACAAACTGACATGACCAAGTAATAGACTCCAACGTAGCTGTTTTTCACGTTGTTTAACCCAGGCCAATTCACTGATCAACAGGCCTGTGCTAAGTAAAATTGCATGACCAAACGGCACATAGATCGGAATTGCCTCAAATTTGTAGCTGTAAAGCTCAAGCAATAGGCTAAATACATATTCGCCGAGCGCCGAAAATGGCACAAATACCAAGGCAATCAGGCGTTGGTCGGGGCGCAAGTGATAGAGCATCAAGCCAAAGTAGAGCGGCGCGGCGATGTTGCTAATGATTTGGCCGTTGAAGCTTTGGGCATAGAGCCAAGCCGAATCATTGAACAGGGCAAAAAGCACAATCGGCCAAAAACCGATGATTAGGCCAATTTGCCAAGCTTGATGTTTGCTGTTTGCGGTCATGACTAGGCTCCCATACTAGGCGATAGCCATATTTTAGCCGAATTGAGCGATGCGGGATTAGTTGTTAGGGGTCAGGAGCTAGGATTGAAACCACGAAGATCGCGAAGGTTAAGTTTTTTGCCACAGATTTATTTGATTATTCTGCTGGATTACTAGCGTGATCTCCAACAACTAATTAGTATGTTTAACGCAGCGGCGCAGAGAAAATGAGGGACAGGGGGCAGGGCTTTGGAATAAGCAGCCTTTGCGTTCTTCGCGTTCTTCGTGGTTTCAGCCTTCGTGCCCTTCGTGGATCAACGATATAATTAAATCCATCTGTGCTATGCTCTGGCACGATAGGTTGAATTGAGGAGAAGCATGATGACGACCCCAAACACTCAGGTTTTGCATGAAGCCGCCAACCAGCGTGAAAGTGCCCGTTTGTTGCAATTGCGGCTCACTGGCTTCGTTGGTCGTCAAGCCGAACAAACAGCGATTCGCGGATTAATCGACCAAACCCGCCCAAGCGGTGGCTATGTGTTGGTGACGGGTGAGGCTGGGGCGGGCAAAAGTAGTCTGCTCGCCCAACTAATTGTGAATGCTGGGCTAGACCAAACCCCGCAGCATTTTATTGCGCTGACTCCAGGCCGCGCCTATCAACTCGACGTGTTGCGTAGCATCGTTGCTCAACTGCTGCTTAAACATGATCTGGCGAGCAACTATTTTCCTGCCGATAGCTACCCCGCCTTGCGCCTCGAATTTGGTCAGTTGTTACAAACCCTCTCGGCGCGTGGCATCAGTGAAACGATCTATCTCGATGGACTGGATCAATTGCAGCCTGAGGTGGATGGAACCCGCGATCTCAGCTTTTTACCCTTGCAGCTGCCGCCTGGCATCGTGATAGTGCTTGGCTCGCGTCCCAACGAGACGATCGATAGTTTAGCACTTGAGCATGGGGTCGTTTATCAGGTTCCACCGTTGCACGAACAGGATGCGATTGGGCGTTGGCAGCAGGTGCAGCCGACGCTGGAGCCAGCGTTGTTGCACGGTTTAGCGCAAGCCGTCAAGGGCAATGCCTTGTTGATCGAACTGGCGGCCAATGTGCTGCGCCACACTTCGACTAGTGAAATGCTTGCATTACTCGACCACGCCAGCGCTGACGCAACCAATCTCTTTCGGCTGAGCCTTGGGCGGATCGAACAAGCAGCGCCGCGCCACTGGCAACCGCTGATTCGCCCGTTGTTGGCGGTGTTGTTGATAACCCAAGAACCGCTTGAGCCAGCGGTGCTTGCGGCGATTATTGAACGACCAACCGCTACAGTGGTCGAGGCGCTGACCCTGATGAGCGATTGGGTGAGTGTTGCCGCCGATCAGCGCGTGGCGCTACGCCATTTGTTGTTTCACGATTTTCTGATCCAACACGAATTTACCCAGCCAGAATTGCAAGTGTGGCATGGACGCATGACGCAATGGTGTGGCGCAGCACTTGACCAGATTTGGCACGATAGTACAGAATCCGTTGAACAGGCACGGCGCTGGTATGCACGCCAGCATTACATCACCCATTTGGATTGCGCAGAACAATGGGAAGCATTGTGGCAAGTGATCGATGCGGGCGATTATGGCGAGCACAAAGTGCGGTTTGAGCCAAGCACGCGCTTGTATGGCTTGGATTTGGATCGGGCCCGCGAGAGCGTAATTGCCGCTGGCCAGAGCATCGAACAGCAGCTTGAATTATTGCCACGCTTGTGGCGCTATAGCCTGCTGCGCACCAGCCTCACGGCCCATGCCGATCAATGGCATGATGATGTATTTGTGATTTTGGCGATGCTTGGGCGGGTATCTGAGGCGCTTGCCCAGATTGAAATTTGCTCGGATCAAGTACGTCAAGTGCTGTTATGGTCACGTGTAGTTGCTTATACAGAGCCTGAGCTGCGTTTGCATATTTTTCAGCGCATGGAACAAGTTGCGCGAAGCTTGCATGAGTCTGAAGAGCGTGATTATGCGTTGCATCTCGTTGCAATGGCCTATGCTGACCATGGCTTGCTAAATATGGCCTACCCGATTGCGATTAGCCTGGGGAATACTCGTGATGAAACGCTTGCTTATTTGGTTGACGTGGTGATTAAACAGCATGATTTGGCAAGAGTTAAGCTGATCATTGGACAAATTCAAACTCCAAAATATCGAATTAAGAGTTCTATGCTGCTAGCTAATGCCCTGATTGAAGAAACTGAATTTATCGAGGCTCGACAACTATTAATTGAAACGTTACCATTTGCTCAAAACGAGCAAGTAGTTGAAATTAAAAGCTTACTTGCAACAATTGCATGGCGGTTGGGTGATCATCAACAGGCCGATATATTACTAGCTGAAGCTCGATCCATGCACAAATATTTTGCTGATGATGCAAAAATTGCAGCACTTTTGGCAATAATTAAAGGGTACTTGGCACAAGGGAATTTAGCACAAGCCTATAATTTGCATGATGAGATCAAATTAAATCGATTTCGTCGGGAATTAGTTGATATCTATATTAATCGTGATGATATTGCAATCGCGGTTGAGCTTGCGGCTACCATTACCCACTGGCACTCCAGTGATCTGGCTTATGCCGCACTAGTTGCCTGGTATTGTAAGGAAGCTGATTTCTCGAAGGCCGAGCAAGCGCTTGGATTAATCAAAGCGCCTGATCAACAGATTAAAAGCTATTGTTTATTGGCAAATAGCCATGCCGATCGATTTCAATGGATGCGGCTGCTGGAGTCGGCCCAGCTGTCTTTGAGTTCGGTTATAAGCTCGATCTCTTTAGCAAAATGCTGGCTGCAACTTGCCGATGCATATGCTTTTCAGCATGCGCATGACCGTGCTCAGTCTATGTTTGAGCATGCGTTGACAGCGATTTTGGCCACATCAAACTCGTTTTTGAATGACCAAATGTATGATTTATTGCAGCTTGCTCATTTTGCTAAACGCTATAACTATGATGATCTCTGTCAGCGAGTGATCTACACCACGTTTTTAGTTGGTAAACACGAGGATTTTGAGTATTCTTTGCCGTTTGAGCATGCTATGCTCCATCTTAATCATGGTGAGATAGACCAAGTTCGCCAGATTATTGACACAAGTGTTGGACCATATGTGGCAGTTAACTTATTACAAATACTTATAGCTGAATCAATTAAGCAACAGGATCATCCTCAAGCTCAACTATACTTGTTCGAGGCGTTGAACCATGCACGAAAGCTTGAAAATCCTAGCTATCGGGTGAGTCTCCTGGGTGAACTTGCTGATATAGCCTTAGCTAGTGGGTTTGAGCTACTCGCTAAAACAATTCTCGGCGAAGCTACGCAACTGCTGCCCGTAATCACTGCTGAAAACGAGCAGCGTTGGGCTGGGGTGGGCCTTGTTCGTCGCTATTATAGCCATGGGATGCTAGCGAGTGCGGCTACGATAACCCAGGTAATGACCGTTTCGCAAACACACGATCACATTATGGTAGAAATAAGTCTTTGTTATGCTGATAGTGGACAGCTAGCCCAAGCTTATGCAACGCTGAAGGTTATCAATACTCAAACTGAAGTGTATGCACGGAATTTGTGCCAGATTATTATTAAAGCGCATGAGCATGGTTTAGCTACGCTTGCAGCAGAGTATTATGATGAGTTGATTGAAGCATGGAGTGTAATTGCCGATCCGATTCGCTTGCTTAAGGATCTAAAGGATCTGGCGATTGCCCAGATTAACTATGGCTCCAATCAGTATCTCCCCAGCCTATTGGAGGCCATCCGCACTATTCGACATCCAGCCTTGGCTGAGTATCAGTATGTGGAAGTGCTTTGTGAAATTGCCAGAGCCTATATCAAACAAGCCAATTACCCAGATTTTGCCGATTGGTTAGCGTATGCCCATTCCATTGCTCAATCGATTGTGATTGAGTCGCGTCCCAAAGTTGCTGCTTATCATTATGTTGCGATCACATATCTTTGCCATGCTACCGATTCAGATACAGAGATATTTTTGGCTGATATGCTTCGTTTAGCCAATGGTATTGCACCGAGTAGCTATGCAAATGATCTATTTAATGCATTAGCCAATAGCTGTGCGTCCTATGCGGTGCGTGGGCATCCAGATTTTTTTGCCAAAGCCTATCAGTTTGCTATGGCTATTTCAGTGCCGTGGCAGCGTGCCCAAGCCCTAAGAAGCGTCGCCAATGGCTATGCTAAAGTTGATGACCGCGTGATGGTAGAAATGATTATTGCTGAAATAAGCCGACTTTCGCCTAATTACTTAAGTCTTGATGCTGTCGCTTTGATCTATGCGCAACGAGGCGATTTGGCTTTTGCTCAAACGCTGATTGCCAATGATGAAGCATCTGAAGAACGAGATGCTGTCTTGGATTATCTGATTCCAGCTTTGCTGCAAACCGATGCTGTCGTTGCTGCATATCAGATCTCGCATGGGTTTACTAGGCTGACGAAACGGATTAAGTTCTTGCACCAAATCGTTAACTACTACGTTGAGCGTGGGCAGATTGCCGAAAGTATTCAGATTATTCAAGCCGCATGGCGTAATTGTGGTGCTGCTGCTGATCTATGGGAGCTGCGGACAATCGTCTTGCCGTTTGATTCAACCCATCCTTGGCTTGGCACTGCCGTGCTCGATAGCGTGCCATGGGTTGAGCAGCAATTAGCCCGATTGAATTAAAACGTTTGAATAAAAGCTGTGTTGGCTTGAAGCTTGGGAGTGGTCAGAACCACGAAGGACGCGAAGGTTAAGTTTTTTGCCACAGATGAGCACAGATTTATTTGATTATGCTGTTGGATTACTAGCGTGATCTCCAACAACTAACTAGTATGTTTAACGCAGCGGCGCAGAGAATATGCTTGCTCTGTGCCACTGCGTTAAATTTTACGCTTGGTAACTCTTTTGATTTTTGACTTCTGCCTTTTGACTTTGACTTTTAGCGTTGTCGTCCCATGCGTTGGCCAACTTGGGTCACGATATCGCTGACGCTGAAGCTGGCGTAAGCTGTGCCGCCTGCATTGGCTGTTTCCGACGAGAGGCCACTGGCCGAGTGCGTTTGCAGTGAGCCACCGCTATTGATTGTGTAGCTTGCGCCTTGTTGCAGCTCTGGCGATGAGAAGACCAAGGTTTGGTATTGTTTGCTGGGCGTAAAGCTCACAATCGCCTTGCCTGATTGATCAAGAATTTGCACCAAGTTGCCAGCAGCCTGAGCCGAGCTATAGTTGATCAGCACTGAGGCTTGAGTTGAACTGGTGTCGGGTGCTTGGGCCATGCCCGCGCTGCCAGTAGCAACTAAAATCCCACCATTCAACGCGAAACCACCATCATAATCCAATGCGCCGTTCATTTGCTCGGTTGGGCCGTGAACTAACACCAAACCACCGTTCATCTCAATCGAACCATTGGCATCTAAGCCGTCGCCAGCAGCATTGACCACCAATGTACCGCCGTTGATATACAAGAAGTAGGTGCCAGCGGCAAAGCTATCGTTGCGATTGGGCCGACCCATGCCGCCACCCTGCATACTCGAACCATCGCCACCGGCCACATTCACCCCATCATCTTGGGCTACAAGGCTAATTGCGCCATCGTTGATCGTGATGACGGCGCTTTCAAGGCCTTCATACGAGGTGCTAATTGCCAGATCGCCGCCGTTGATTGTGAGGTTTGCATCGGCATGCACACCATCATCGCCTGCGGCGAGGTTGATTGTGCCAGCATTGATCGTGACATTGCTATCGGAATGCAGCGCATCTTCAGCAGCGTCAATCGTGATCGTGCCATCGGCAATCACTAAATTTTGGCCAGCTTTCAAGCCTTTGGCTGAAGCATCGGCGCTCACACTAGCACTACTGCCGCCACCAGCGCTAATCGTCAAATCGCCAGTGTCGATCAAGAGATCGGTGACGGCACTGAGGCCATCGCCGCCAGCGTTGATCGTGAATGTACCACCTGTGATCGAAATATAGCCTTTGGTCGGATCTTCTTCGTTATCAGCGGTTAGGCCGTCGCCTTGAGCATTAATGCTGATTGTGCCGCCGTTGACCACCAGATAATCTTTGCCGCGCAAGCCGTCATCAACTGCGCTAATATCGATCGTGCCACTGTTGATCACCAAGCCATCTTTGCCAGTGATGCCGTCGTTGCCGTTGGCCTGAATCGTCAGACTGCCAGTGCCATCAATCGCTAAATCGGCTTTGCTATACAGCGTGGCGTTGGGCAAATCTTCTTCGGTCGTAGCATTGGCTGAGGCATCAATTGTATCTGAAAGCGTATTTTGGCTACCATCGGCCAAAATTACCGCCACTTGTTCGGCTTGCATAATCGCGATGGGAGCACTGGTTGAGCTATGAATCGTTACACCATTCAAGATTAAGCGCACTAAATCGTTATCAGTAGTATCAACGATAATTTGGCCATCGCTCAAACTGCCACTTAATTGGTAGGTTCCGGCGGCGCTAATTGTGACGGTCGTGCCCTCAACCTTGACATTGGGGCTGCTGGCGGTGATGGTGCTATCACTCAGTTTAATTTCGACCAACTCCGCCGTATCCCAAGCCAAATCTGCTGAGGTATCGTGGGGGGTAGCTTTGGTAGCTAGTGCCTCATCGATTGATTCGACGGTTGGCACGACCACGGTTGGGCTGGTCGTTGTCGCGCTCGTTGCACTGACCACCGCTTGACTGTTGCTCGAAGTCGGGTTGCTGTTGCTCGTCGTTTGGCTATTTGCACAGGCTGCTAAAATTGCCACCAGCATACTGGTGATGAGTGCTCTGGTAAATGGTTTCATGCGAAAGCTCCCAATAAAATCTGTAACATAGTCGATTCCCTTACCTGATTACGATGTTGTTTGAGTCCTTCCCCCTCGCTCACTTGTGTGAGAGGGGGCTGGGGGTGAGGGAATATCGATTAATCTGCTATCAATTCTAGTCAGCAAGTGTGAGGAACTCGTGAAGAGAATATGTGGTTGATGTTGGGGATGCACGGTATACTTTCAGTAGCTAGGCCGATAGTCAATTGCCTGATCAAGGAGCGGTATCATGCCAAATCATCCATTAACGTTGCTAGAGCCACGCTTGCGCTCGTTATTGCCAGCGATGTTGTATGCCTCGGTTTGGGTCGAGCCGATTCCAGAACGCTTGATTCAGGTTTTTGAGCATTTGCGCACCTTGCGACGCATGTTGGGTGATTATGTGCCGCGTTTTGTTGCCGAAACCCCGCCAACTCCAGGCCTAGCACGCTCCGCGTGGCAAGAAGGCACCTTAATGTTTACCGATTTGGCGGGCTTTACCACATTAATGGATGCCCACGCCGATGATCATGCTACCGATCAAGTGTTAAATGTGCTGAATAGCTATTTTGCCCAGATGGTTGAAATTATCAGCAAATCGGGTGGCAATCTTTTGGAATGGACAGGCGATGCCATGTTGGTGCAATTTCCGGCTGATGGTGAGCGCAACGACACAGCATTGGCGGTGCGGGCTGGCCTGCGCATGCAGCGGGCGATGAAGCAATTTAATCAATTAACCACGCCCCAAGGCGTTATTTCGCTGGGTATGCGGATTGGCTTGCATCGCGGGCGTTTTATTGCTGCCGATATTGGCACACCCAAACGCATGGAATATGTACTGCTGGGCGAGGCAGTGCAAGCGACGAAATATGCTGAAGGCGCAGGTGAAGTTGGGCGCGTTTGTCTCAGTCAAGCGGCTTTGCACGCGGTTGAGGGTTTGTATCGCTGTGAGTTGCTGAGCGATGGCTATGCCTTGGTTTGTGATGATTTGGCCGAGCAGGCCTTGGGCGAATACGATATTGCGCCAACCAAACGTCGCCAAGCAGGCGGATTTTTGCTTGATCGCAGTGTTGCGGCTTTGGTGCATGAAATTGAAGAAATGCTCAACACCACCGAGCCATTAGCCAGTTTTTTGCCGGTGTCAGTGCTCCGCTTGTTGGTTGAAACTGCGGCGCAGCGTAAAGTGCCGCCGCAATGGCTGCAACTTCCCGTTATCTATATGAATTTGAGCGGCATCAGCGATGCCCCCGAATATCTTGACCCCGACGAAGAACCCCTGTTGATTAAAGCCTATTCACGGATTTTTGCCTTGATTAATGCAGCGGTCGAAACCTCTGGCGGGATTCTGAAAAACGTGACTTACGATAAATCTGGCTCGAATATTTTGATTCATTTTGGGGTAACCGGAGCACATGTTGATGATGGCTTGCGAGCTGCTCAAACGGCGCTAGCGATTCAAAAATTGGTCGAGCAATCGCCAGAACTGCATTTTCGGCGGTATCAACAACGAATTCGCTGCAAAATTGGCCTTGCCTATGGCCCAGCGTTTGCCGCCGAAATTGGCGAGCCACGTGGGCGACGCGAGTTTAATTTGCTGGGCGATGTGGTTAATACTGCCGCGCGTTTGATGGCTGCCGCTGAACAGGGTCAGATTTTGCTCGAAGCCAGTCTGCAACAACTGATTGATCACCAATTGCCATGTGTTGATTTGGGCACAATCAACTTGAAAGGCAAGGCTAGCCCAACCCCAATTTTCAGCCTGCATGATGCTATGTGAACCAATACTTAACTTGCTACTGCCCGTCGTATTTGGCTCATAGCCTAGTTTAGCTGATCATGATACGATAGGCTTAACCCAAACGATTTTCAAATGATCGGTATTTCGATAACCATCAAGCAGCTGATCGACAACGTGACGTTGCTGGCTGTTGCTGTTTAACATCTACCAAAACAAACGATCAATCTGATTGAGTTTGATAGCTTCAAAACCATTATGGTGGTGAATCCACACAGTCTAAGGAGATTCTGCATGCGCTTGAAGCCTGTTCAGCTTCTTATTATGACGTTCCTGCTTTTGACCATGGCTCAGACTGGTGCGAGATTTCGTGCCTACGCGCGGTTTGACGCTCCAGTTCAATCAATCCTTGCTGGTGAATCGCGTGGTAGCACCCAAATTGGGGCAGCTGGCATCCAACGCACCAGCGCTGCAATTATGGCCAGCCAAGCCTTAGCCGATCAACAACCGCAGCCAGTACGTATAGCAAAACCACGCTTTCAGCTTGATCGCCAGCGTTTAGCTGAAAATCCCAATGCTCCAGCGGTTACCCAATGGCCGACTCAAGCAGATACTTCCCCAGTTGGAGCATCGAATGCCACGGCCTTGAGCAGTTTGAGCACTACTTTTACCGGTGCAACCTTGGCTGATACTAATCGAATTCCGCCGGGCACCATGGGCACGGTTGGGCCAGGCCAATTTGTGGTGGCAATTAATGGCCGCTTGCGAACCTTCAATAAAGCGACGGGTGTTGCTGATGGCGTGATCGATAGTACGCTGGAAACGTTTTTTAGTTCGGTGATGACCCCACCGATTGCCAATAACATCACCAACGATCCACGGATTCGCTATGATCGAATGACCCAGCGCTGGTTTCTGACGGTCACCGATCTGCCAGGCCTTTCGGGCAATCAAGTCAATCGGCTGTTGCTGGCGGTTAGCGATGCTGCCAGTGCGGGAGTTATTACGCCTAGCACGGTCTGGACATTCTACTTTTTTCAAGGCAGCAACACCGATGTGATGGATTATGCGAGCTTAGGCGTTGATGTTAATGCCTTGTATATTGGCGCTAACATGTTCACCACCGCTGGTGCCTTTGTTGGCACCAATGGTTATGTGGTGCAAAAAAGCTCGATCCTTGGGGCTGGGCCAATGGTGGTAACCACCTTTGCTGGGTTAGTGGCAGGTGGGACTGGCGCTGGCCCATTTGCCCCACAAGGGGTTGATAATTTTGACCCAACTGCAACCGCAGGCTACTTTGTGGGGGTTGATAATGCCACATTTAGCACAATCATGTTTCGGAGGGTGAGCAATCCAGGCAGTATGACCCCCACGATTTCGGCCAATATCGCGGTGACCGTACCCACCACGACCTTTCCTACCCGCGTTCCCCACCTAGGCAATACTGGGGGGGCGAACGGTCAACTCGATGGCATTGATGATCGCTTGTATTCAGCCATGATTCGTAATGGTCGGCTGTGGACGGCGCACAGCTTCAGAACCAATGCCGCTGGGGTTGCAAGCACCGCAACCGGGGCACGTAACTCTGTGCGTTGGTACGAGTTTCAGAATCTTGATACGACACCAACCTTGCGCCAAGCGGGAACGGTGTTTGATAATGCTGCTGCCAACCCGCTCTTTCAATGGATTCCAAGCGTTGCTGTTTCAGGCCAAGGCCACGCTGTGATGGGCTTCAGTAGTGCCGGAGCCACAGCCCGCGCCAATGCATCCATGACCAGCCGCTTGGCTGGCGATACTCTTGGAACAATGCAAGCGCCGACGCTCTATACGGCGAGCAGCTTTGATTACAATCCCGCCGCTGATCCTGGTGGGGCGGCTGGGCGACTTTGGGGCACTACCTCCTATACGAGCCTCGACCCCAGCGATGATATGACCATGTGGACGATTCAGCAGTTTACCAATGCCACCGATTCGTATGGGGTGCAGGTTGTCAAAGTACTAGCTCCGCCGCCAGCAACCCCTACTACCAGTAATCCAGCCTCGGTCGATCAGGGAACGACGACGGATATCATCATTACTGGTACTTCGAGCGCTGGCTCGGGCTTTTATGATCCTGGGGCAGGGTTTAGCAACCGAATTACTGCCAGCATCAATGGTGGCGGGGTAACAGTAAATAGTGTTACCTACAACAGCCCAACCCAAATTACCCTCAACATCACGGTTGCACCTGGAGCTAGTGCTGGTGCACGCATTGTGACGGTAACTAACCCAGATGGTCAGAGCCTTGACAGCACCAGCGGGATTGTAACGATCGTTGCAGCCGCGACGGCCACTCCAACCAACACACCGACGAATACACCAACCAACACGCCAACTAATACCGCGACGAATACACCAACCAACACGCCGACCAATACACCAACCAATACCGCGACAGCAACGGTTAGCAACACACCAACCAATACGCCAACCAATACCGCGACAGCAACGGTTAGTAACACACCAACGAATACGCCGACTGGTACACCAACCAACACGCCTGTGCCCACAACATTTATTCGATATTTGCCCTTTGTAACCATGAGCCGACTTGGCTCAATTGCGACCCTCGGATCAGCTGCGATACCGACTAACCCAATCGCAACCCCAGGCCTCGTCTTTTTTACCGGTACAATCAGTCTACCGACAGTGCTACCAAGTGGTGGAACGTATTGGCTTTCATCAAGCCCGAGCAGCCTTGTAGCAGGTTTAGTTGATGATGCGGTGCTTATACGGGCGGGGCCAACCGAGCTATTTCGTTACGAATATGGAAGCAATGGACAGCCGCAGGCCGCGTTGGTCGAAGTGCCAGCAAACATCTTGATTCCAAGGGCTGGACAGACGCTAACGGTGGAGTTTGTGGATCTCTATGGGAGTGTTTATAGCGCGACCCCCTTATACCTCGTTTGGACACCCTAAGCCTATGTTTTGTGCGAGCTACCCCGCTCCTGCTGCGATTGGGAGCGGGGTCGTGGCTACTACCTAGTTGCATAATTACGGCGTTTTGGTACAATCGCAGCCGTTGGCTGACGAATTGGGGTCTTTGCGTGAAGTTTTTGCTGGTCGCACTATGCGGTTTGGGCTTGTTAGTTGGCTGTGGAACTGTTTCACAGGCGGCGATTACTGATCGCCAAGTCCCTTTGCAACCAGTATTGATTGCGCCAAGCGCCACCCCAACACCCAAGCCAACCCGCACGTCTGTGCCAACGCCGACCTTAACGCCGCGCCCGACGAATACCCCAACCCCGATTGCTGTACCACTGTTGCCGACGCTTGATCCTGAGGCTGAATTGCTTGATTTGCGCTTGGCTGGCGTGCGTGGCTCGCGTTCGGGCCAACTTTTGCGCCGCGAGGCAGTAGCCGATCTCAAAGCGTTAATTGATGCTGCACGCCGTGATGGCTTTGTGCTGGAAATTCGCTCGGCCTATCGTTCGTATGCTGAGCAAGCGAGCACCTTCGAGGGTTGGGTGCAATATGAATTAAGCAGT
>NZ_DOPT01000057.1:0-21827 GCF_003512625.1 Herpetosiphon sp.
CCCACTGCGGCGGGAGAGGGGTGTTCCATCTGTCATGATGGGATGGATTCCCCCTCGCTCGCGTGCGGGAGAGGGGGCTAGGGGGTGAGGGAAATTAGAGCTTCGTACCAACGATCAACAGCATCGAACGCCATTCGGGCCGCAAACTCGTCAGCACCCATAAACCAGCTTTGGTGACAACCCGCAATGGGTGGCGCAAAATCCGACCTTTTTCAATTCCGACGCGCTCCCAAGCATCGCCAAAAAACTCTTTGGCAACCTTGAAGCCAGCTTGTTCAAGCATCCAACGCAATTCGGCCATGGTATAGAGGCGGCTATGATTGTAGTAGCGCTGCGGCCCATCGAGCTGCATTGAGCGCGTAAATTCCTTGAACGATTCGAATGGTCGTGCCAGCACTACATCGCCAAGGGTTTTCATGCGACTTTTGAAATAAAATTGATTTGGCGTGGAGATAATCACGCGGCCACCTGGCTTGAGCACCCGTAGCATTTCGGCTAGTGGCTTGAGCGGCGAGCCAGCTAAATGCTCGATCACCTCAGAAAACACCACTGCATCGAATTCACCATCGCCATAGGGAATGGGCTGTTCGTCGAGATTACAAAACTTGACCTCAACATTCAGTTTTTGCCAAAGTTCAGCCCGATCTTGGGGGAACAGATCGATGCCTGCAACCTGATAGCCTGCTTGGCGCAAAATTCCGGTGAAGGTGCCTGGGGTTGTGCCAATTTCGAGGATGCGAGCAGGTGCTGCTGGCAAGGCGCGGAGCAAGGCCCGAAAACGGTAGCGATGCAGGCGAAAATAGGCTGGTTTGGCCTCGTTGGGCATCGTGCGCCCATAGTCTTCAACAAGTTGATCTAAGCGATGCATACTATCCTTATCATGCTGAGTAGCAATGTGCTAGTTAAATTTTTGGCTCATTTGTAATGGTTCATTCGATATATCCTCATCCCCAGTCCTTCGTCCACGAGGTAAACGAGGCGATCTGTTCCCCCTCGCTCGCGTGCGGGAGAGGGGGCTAGGCGTGAGGGATGCTCATGATGATTAATCTAATGCACTACTACTGGTTGTTTGGCTAATTTGTTGGCACAAGGCCTTGATCCTGCCAGCGCGGGCGCGATAGGTATGCTCTTGCACACATTGGCGGCCAGCCTGCTCACGCTCAGGGCGCAGCGGATCGGTTAAGGCATCGACGAGAGCTTGCTCTAAGCCTTGGATGCTGCCACGCTCAAAATAATAGCCGATCTGTTCGGGCAAAATTTCGCGCAAGGCTGGAATATTCGGCAAAACGACCGCCCGCTCAACCGCCAAATATTCAAATAATTTGAGCGGCGAGGCGGTTACGTCGGTGACTGTATCGGGAATGACCAAAACATCGGCAGCATGTAAATAGGCTGGCGTGGCGCTTTGCGGCAAGGCTCCCAGAAAACGCACGCTCTCGCCAAGCCCCAAATGGTTGGCCTGCTGGCTAAATTGGGCAATTTCAGCTGGCCGCCCGCCGATGAACAATAATTGAGCGTTTGGCATCGCTTGGCGTAGGCTCGCAAAAGCAGCAATCAAGCGATCAATCCCACGATAGGAGAAGGTCATTCCAGCATAGACAATTAATGGTGCAGTTGGATCAAGCCCAAGCTGCGCCCGCGCCTGTTGGCGATCGTGGGGCTGATACAGCGAATCATCAAACGCATCGGGGATTACGGCCACATCGCTGGGTTTACGCCAGCCCAAACGTGCCAAGAGTTGGCGAAAATCATCGGTCAATGAAGCTACAGCAGCGCTCCGCCCAAGCGTCAAGCGATCAAGCAAATTGAGCACGGGCTGCACCCATGATTCTTTGGCGCGTGACGGATTCCAGCTTTCCAGATCATGGGCCTCGTAGATCACCGGAATGTTGAGCAACGGCCCCCAAAGCGTGGCCCACCAACCAGCGGCAATCACCTCGCGCACATAGACCACATCGACGGCCTCGCCGCGCCAACGTTGGCTGGCTACGACAGCAGCACTCATGGCGGCAAAAACGCTACGTTCAGCGTAATACCACAAAGTCGATTTTTTAAAACGCGAGAGCTTGCCAATTGCTGGGCGTTGCAAGTGTGTTGCGCCGACCTCTTTAAATCGGCTTGGTTCACGCAACCAGCGCGGAATAATAATCAAGGTGTTGGGCGCTTGTTGGCGCAATTCGCGTAGGGTTGTCCAGGTTTGAATCGCATTGGCCGAAGCCAGCATCAAACTGGTTGGATAAGCAATATAAGCAATTCGCATAGGTTAATTCAAATAGTAGTTAAATAACATTCAAGCTTAATAAGCAGGCTAATAGTACCACTATTGCCCAAAAGCCATGCATGATCGCAACCATATAAGCAGTTGATGAAATCTTGAGGGGTAAAACCACGAGGGACAGCCAACGGCTGTCCCTCGTAGCGTGAAACTTATTGATACTTGTAGATCAATGGGAGATAGTTGGGCAGGCCAGTATAGTTTGGCTGCAAGGTAATTGCTTGCGAAGTCAAACCTGTTTCGGTGTAGTTGCCTGCGCCGTCGAGGAACCGAATATGTACAAAGCGTGTGCCTGATTGCGTGCCAGTTAAGGCATTGACCAAACGTACATAATCGACACGGTTCGTACCATCGCCCAAGCCAATGACATCGCCATATTGCAAGAAATCTTGTGGAGCAGGGAAGGTGCTGCTTGTGGTGGCAACGACCCACACGCCCCAATAGCGTTTATCGGCTGGTGCACTATTCATAAAGCCATCATCAGTTACCACCGCAGTGAACTCCAAGGGAATGACTGAAACATTGGTGTTTGCACCGTTTGGTAAGCTAATGCTCCCGCCAGCAGTCAAGACTGGCGCATCATCGTCGTAGGTAAATTGTTTGGTGGTCGTGCTTTGATTACCGAGTGTGTCGGTGAGAATCACGGTTGCATTGACCGTTTGTTCTTCAAAGCCTGTGCCTGAGCTATCGTTGCCAGTTACAAAGCGATCAAAGGCCGAGAAGCCCGTGTAAGGGTAGCTCGATCCATTGACAACAAATGGCCCTGCTTTATGCCGTGTAATTCCAGAACAACCGCCAGTTTCTTGGGCAATCGTATAGGCAAAGGTCATGTTACGGGTATATTTTTCCGAAACCCGATCAGGGGCAAATGGTTGCGACTGCACTTGTTCCAAGCTGGCAGGGCGGGCACTAGGCGCGGTTTCCATGGTGTAGATTTGCGGCGTGCTTTGGATGGCGCTATCGATTGAGGCGCTAACCGCTTGTACGCTTGAAACCCCACCATTACTACTATTGCGCAACTGCACATAGACTGCCGTGACACATGAAGTTACCCCAGCCCCAGTATTGACGGTTTTACTAGTGTTCAAGCCTTCCCATGCTGGTGAGGCTGATTGCGCCGTGAATGCAGTGGTGCTGACCCGCATTTGGTCGGGGTTGCCAATCATGTTGGTAATTGTCAAGCCAACATTTGGGTTATTGCTGGGGCTTGCGCTGCTCCGCGTCAGGGTAAAGTCAACAGGTGGTTGCGTTGGAGTTGGTGAGAGGGTTGGGGTTTCAGTAGCAACTGGTTGACCACCCGTATTCCCATCGATGCGATAGACATTAAACGGTTGGTTTGATGAGGTACGATGATGCCAAACTGCCGTTACCAGCCCACCTCGTGTTTCAATTTGCGGCCATGCCCGACCGACAATCGCTGCATCGATGGTTTGAATTGGATTGAAGGCAATGCCTGGGTTAATTTCTTGGGCGACTAACGCTTGGGCTGTATCGCCAGGGCCGCTTAACCACGTAGCATAAACCCGATCAGTTTGATCGTTGTAGGTTACCGCCGGAAATTCGTCGTAGCTTGTGCCACTACTTAATTGAACCCGATTGCTCCAGGTGCCGTTTGTACCTTGTTTGTAGTAAACAATGTGGGTACTAGGAGCCATCGAATACACAGCAATAACCGTATTGCCTTTTGAGGTTAGTGAGGCAATTTTAACTTTGCCACTATCAAGGTTGTTGGAAACATTCCAGGTCGTCCCATTGAAAATGAGATAGGGGAACTTTGCATCGCCAAGATAGGTTAGGTGAATATTGCCATCGGCAGTTGCGGTAGCGCGAGGATATTTTTGGTTGCTCCCGTCATTGCGCACGACCCGACCACCAGTGCCGGTTTCCCATGCCCCATTGGCCCAAATCCGGTGAATAATTTGGGCCGCTGAGCTAGCGCGGCGGTCGCCCCAGAACGCATGAATTTTACCGGTTCTGTCGGCAATAATCTCCGGTGTTGAGCTTTTGGTTGAGCTTAACACAGTAGCAACACTAGGAGTAATGCCACTTGCCGAGAACGTGATATAACGGTGAACGGCAAACCCTTCAAAGTTAATGAAGATAATATGCGCACGATTGCCTTCGATTGCCATCGAAACAAATGGATCAGCCCCGTGGCCTGCGTTCCCATTCACAATATACGGATTCAGCCATGTGCCACTCACATTATTGGTATACATGACCTCAGATGGGTCAGACGTGCTGGCTGCCAGCCGAATCCAGGTAATGTGGGTTTTACCATTAGCATCAATCACAACATCGCTGTGCAAATTTTTGAGTGCGCCTGCTGCGACTAGTTGAGCTTGGCCCCAACCAACCGCGTTGGGAGCTGCGGTAACTGGAGTTCTGTTGCTTACCATTGAGGCAAACAAGCTTGCCACTAAGATACAAAGCAGCCCTATGGATTTCTTCGAGGTCGTTGGTTTCATTGTGCGTCCTTATTCTTGAACAATGACATTATCAAAAGCCAGCATGCCTTCGGCAAATCCATAGACCCCGGTTTGCCCACTGCTGAATGTATCGTCTTGGGCTTCGAGCACCGGAACTCCATCAAGCGTGGCGATGATGCTTGTCCCTTTGAAACTCAAGCCCAAGGTTGTCCAGGTTTTGAGGTTCCAACCTTTATCGTTAATTGCGGCAAGTTGGGTAAAGATTTCAGTCTTGCTATCATAGCGTTGGATGGTGATTGTTTTGCCGCCTTCGGCCCCTGCCGGACGCACCGCTACAACATAGAAGCCGTTTTCATTGACCCGACCAACCAAGCCCATCACGCTATTGCCCCAGGAATAGCCTTGGGCCGTGATGCTATAGTCTTTCCAATTTTTATCGCCAGTTACCAGCGCGGTTGGAGCAACTGCTGGCCAACCTTCTGGCCCAGTTACTTGCTCGACTCGGCCTTCTTTAATCGCCCATTTGGATTTTTCAGTTGAGTTCATCCAAACGTCAATCACCTCCCATTGGCTTAGATCGCCATCGAAGGTGCTGCGAAACAGCTCAGGAGCCTTATTTGGATTTTCAATGGCAGGCGCTCCTTGAACAACTTCGGTTGGCAATGGAGCATAGGTTGGTGCTGGTGGAGCGGTTGGTAACTCGCCTAATGATCCTTGTTGAGCGCTGGTATATGCGCCACACGCACTGATGGCTGTGGTGAGCAACAGTAGCCCACACAAGGAACCCATAATATTTCGTCGCATTGAACTCCTCCTAAGTTCTGGTGAGAGTTTGGAATGAATACAACATTGTGTATTGCGGTTATTGAGCGTAGCACGATGCTGTTGATTCTGTCAACGTAAAATCAACGTGCTTAGTAGGTTAAAAGATGAAGATTAGCTAAAAGTTCCCTGATAGCGGCTGCTTGGCTAAAATTGCTGTATAAAGCCGAGCGAGCCGCTGGGCGACTTGAGGTGAATAAAATTGTTGGGCTTCTTGTTGACAGGTTTGGCTGCGAGCCTGGGCTTGTTCCGAGGTTTCAGCTAAAATTGTGGCTAAGCCAGCCCAGAGTTGATCAGGCCGATGTGGCGCGATGCTAATGCCGGCAGCAGCACTAAAAAATTCGGGTGTGCCTGCGCTGCGAGTCGCCACGAAGGGCACTCCCAAGCTTGCTGCTTCTAAAACGGTGCGGTTGCCGCCTTCAATAATCGAAGGTACGGCTAGCACGTCGGCTCCAGCAAAATACTGCGGCATTTGCTCACGGGGAATGCCTCCTGTAAAGATTACTCGATCGGCCACGCTATGGCGATGGGCCAATTGGCCTAAATATTCGCCATAATCGCCAAGTTTTTCGTCAACTCGATTTGGCCCGCAAATCAGTGCTACAGCCTGTGGTAAACCCACCAAGGCCTGAATCAAATCATCAAAGCCTTTGACTGGCAATAAACGTCCTGCCGCGACGATCACGTTGCGCCCAGCAATTGCAGGGTAGGTTTGGCGCAACCAAGCTCGACTTTCTGCCCGAA
The DNA here is from genome assembly GCF_003512625.1 of Herpetosiphon sp. Lineage (NCBI taxonomy): Bacteria > Bacillati > Chloroflexota > Chloroflexia > Herpetosiphonales > Herpetosiphonaceae > Herpetosiphon > Herpetosiphon sp. The sequence continues at coordinate 6,271 of NZ_DOPT01000057.1, forward strand.
AGGCCGCTTGATCGCGCTCGAAATATTCGTCGCGAATATTCCGACCAATCGTGATGATTTTCTGCGTTGGGCAGCCAAATTGCTCGGCCATCGCACTGGCACTTGGTGAAACCGAACGAATTGCCGCAGCTCGCGCAAAGGTCAATTTGAGCAAAGCACGGACTCGTTTGTAGCGAGCAAAACCATAGCTGATCGAATCATCAGCAATTAAGTCGCCACCACGGATGGTTGGTACAAATGGCCGTCGATCAATCAACGAAGCCACGGCGGCAATCGCCCCCAATGGATAAACCGACTCAACGTGAATAATCTCGATCTCAGGGTGTTGGCGCAAAAAGCTTAAATAATCGCGCAGCAAACTGAAAAAATAGCTATATTCAGTCAAGCGTCGGCCTACATTATTCAATAGCCGATCGCTGCGCTGCATGCTCACTGCTGGCCGATAGACCTGAATTGCACCATCTTCGACCAACCAACGGCTTTGGCGGTCGCGGCTGGAGTCGGGCACAAGAATGCTGGTTTCATGGCCAAGCGCCTGCCAGCGCAACAAAAATTCTTCATGCACCCGATCAAGCAAGGCAGCGTTGTAGGCAGTGGTGAAGTAGAGCATGCGCATTGAATTTAGGCTCCCTGAGTGCGATACCAATCCAGTGTGCGGGCGATGCCAGTTTCAATATCGACGCTTGGCTCAAAACCCAAGATTTGGCGAGCAGCACTAATATCGGCCAACGAATGCTCAACATCGCCAGTACGGGCTGGACTGTAAATAATCGGTAGTTCTTTACCAACTAGTTTGTTCAACATCGCAACCACATCATTAAGGCTAATGCGCAAGCCACAAGCAATGTTAAACACATGGCCAGCCGCAGCAGGCACGCTTGCCGCCAGCAAATTGGCCTGCACCACATTCGCAACGTAGGTAAAGTCGCGTGATTGATTGCCAGTGCCATTCATGGTGTAAGGTTCGCCTTGTAAGGCCAAGGTCATAAAACGAGCAATTACGCCCGAATATTGCGAAGTTGGGTCTTGGCGCGGCCCAAAAACGTTGAAATAGCGCAAGCCAACCGTTTCTAAGCCATACACATGATGAAAAACCTTCAAATAGCTTTCGGCGGCCATTTTGCTGACTGCATACGGCGATTTGGGGCTCATGGCCATAGTTTCGACTTTGGGCAAAATTGGGGTATCGCCATAGACCGATGATGACGCTGCAAAAACGACGCGCCGTGCGCCATGCTGCCGCGCCGCTTGTAACACATGCAACGAGCCGCCAGTATTGACCGCATCGGTGGTTAGCGGGTCGCTGACCGAGCGTGGCACTGAGGGCAACGCACCTTCGTGAAAAATTACTTCGCAGCCAGCCACCGCTTGGCTCACAGCCTCGGCATCGCGTAAATCGCCGCGCACCAACTCAATATCATTAATACAATGCGCCAGATTATGCTCATAGCCAGTCGAAAAATTATCGAAAACCCGCACCTCATCGCCGCGTTGCAAGAGCGCATCAACCAAATGCGAGCCAATAAAGCCTGCGCCACCAGTTACTAAATATCGCGCCATAAAGCTATTCCTTTTTAGTTAAGTTCAAAAATCGCAATTGGGTTATTGCTATCGTTTGGCCGTGGGAAGCGCTGAATCACCGTGGTGATGCTGCTAAATGGCTGATTTGGCTCAAAACCATCGCGCCGATCAAGCGCTGGCTTATCGGCTAGCCCCAAACTGCTCAGCAATAATTGACCATAGATCTTGAATTGGGTGAAGGTTGTGGGCACACGATGCTCGGGCCGTTCACCAAATTGATAGCTATAAAACTGAATATGATCGGCCATGGTTCCCTCTTGATCGATCAAGTGGGTCACGCCTTTTTCGCGCAAATAATCGAGCATGCGCCGTTGATCATAGACCTCAAGAATGTCGTTGTTCAATTTGCCATCGATATTCAGCACATGATGACCAGAATAATATTGATAAATGCCCGAATTTTTAGCCCCGATCAAGGCATCACTGGGCAAATTATCGCGCATCCACAAGGCTGCTTGATACATCGTTGGTTGCGATTGACTAGGCGCTGTTGCTTTTTCTTGCCAAAAGCGTGAGCTATCGAGGGTTTGCACAATCAGCACGCCCGCAATCAGCGCTGGCACGGCCAGATAGCTGATCGATGGCAAACGCTGGAGCATTGCCGCCAACGCCCATGCCAGCAAAATAATGACTGCCAGCGACCAAGGCACAAAGTGACGTGGATTATCCTGCTGCATCATATAGCCATAATAAACCAAGGGAATCGGCAGATAGAGCAAGAGCGGTAAGCCAAGCCAGAGTTGACGACCAACCCAAAAGCCCACAAATGCCGCAAAAATGGCCAAACAAAGCGCTGCGCCAACTACTGAGCGTCCCAATACTTCCATCGAAATTGCGCTATTAACGTACCAACCATCAAGCCCATTTGAGATGGCGTAGGAGTTGACGTAGCTGTGCAAGTAGGTCAAGGCTTTGCCACTACTGGGCGAAAACGAACCAAATACCGTCAAATTACGCCAGAAATAGGGCACTAACAGCGTAAACGTCACCACGACATAGCTCGTGAGCATGGGCAATTCACGGCCTAAGCGTTTGGCTCGCCAAGCCCAAATCAAGCGAGCCGCGGCAATCGAGGCAAAGAGCAATGCTCCATCTAGGCGGGTCAGAATCATGGCAGCCGTTAGTGCGGCAAGGCCGAGATTATGGCTTAATTTTTTGGGATCGATTTTGACCGCAGCTAGCAGCGTCGTGACCCAGAGCAACAAAGCCATCGACGTTTCCATGCCATTGACGGTAAACCGCACTAAAACGGGGTTTAGCGCATATAAGATTATGCCAAATAAACTTGCTTGCCAGTTCATCAAATGTCTCAGCAAATGCCACAACGGCCACATGACTAAACTGGCCAACAATGCACAGATAATCAAGTTGACAGTAAAGCCTAAGGCTAAGTTATCGGGGGCAAAAACATAGGGAATCGCCCCTAAAGTGAGTGGATACACCGGATGAAATCCATTGGTTGGCGTGATACCATCGGCGGTGATCCCTTGGCCCATGGCCCAATTGCGGGCAATGGCCGTCACCATCCAAGCATCATCTTCGAGCACCAGCAAATGGGTTTGCAAGGGCAAGAGCGCAAAAATCAGCCGCAAAAGTAGGCCACATACGCTGACCGCAATAATCAACCCTCGAATGGCTTTAACTGAAACTTTCATTGTGCTTGCTCAAATAGGCCACTATCACGGCGGACAAACATCCGAATGCCTCGGCCTTCAACGCCGCTGGCTTCGATCAGCCGATAGTTAGCATCAAATAATGGATGGCTAGTAAACATTGGTGCAGCAACCCATGGAATTAAGCTTGGTTTTCGATCACGGAGCACATAATCGGGGTCTTGCTTTTCGTGGCCAGGTTTGCCCGCCTTGCTCGGATCAATTGGCAGATGCGCAATATGCAGATCGGTCAAGCCATGAGCATCAATCGTTGTGCGTTCTGCATAATAGGGTATGGCTCCGGCAGCGGTAACCGTTAGCGTGGTTTCGGGCGGTGTGCTGGCTTTGATCCATAGCCCAACTTCACGATAGCGATTGACCACATCGGTCTCGTACCAAGCCGCCGAACCAACTGTTAATGGGCGTTCTTGCTGAAGTGGCTGGAGCAGGAGCAACAGGATTGCGCTGCTGGCTACGATTGCACTAGCGCCCAGCCAACGCCGATAGTGCCAAAGTTCGCTGATGCCCCAGCTTGCCAAAAGCGCAAACCATGGCACAGTTGCGACCATAAAACGATAACCTGGCATCCAATCGCCGCCCACGCTAATCGTGTAGCTGGTGTAGAGGCCAACGATTGCCCATGTGATGATGGCAAGGATGGGTACTTTTTTAGTTTGATACCAACGCAGCCCACTTGCTAGTGCTCCCAGCCCTAAACCAAGCCAACCTAAGTAGTAGCTACGGTTAAAATCAATAAAATAATTAATCCCTCGTTCGGCTTGTTTGGCTGTGCCACCAACTTTGGCATAAAACGTGTTGGGCAGTGGATAGCCATAATACCACCAACGCGCCAGCCAGTAGGGTACAAAGGTCAGGCTCAAGATTCCGGCGTAGCGTATTAGCGGCTGCCAGTGCTTGGTTTGCCAACTTTGCCAAATTGCCAGTAAGCCAATAATCCCAGCCAACAGCATGCCATCAGGCCGAGTCATAATCGTGAGCGTGGTGGCGATCGCTGCATAACCCCAGACCTGATTGATCGCAAGTAGCACGGTTGCCAAAATACCCGCGCAAAAGAGTGCGGTTTCCATGCCGCTACCCAAACTTGTGTAGAGCAATAACGGCAAATTGAGCAACATCAAGGGTATCGCTAGGGTCATCCAGCTACTTTGATGCAAGCGATGGGCCAATTGTAAACTTAAGACCACAATCACCATGCCCAAAAGCAGGTTGGTTGCATGGGTGACTAAAATTGGGTCGGCCCCAAGTTTAATGCTGAAGCTACTTAATAAGGTCCAAAGGAAATTGGTAAAGCCTTCGACCCGCTCGTCAAGGTTGAACACCAACCCCTGACCATTGGCCAAATTGGCAGCATAGCGAAATGAGATAAACGCATCATCTAAAATCCACGAGCCAAGGATTTGAGGGCTGCTAATCAGCCAAAAGCTACTGAGTGGCAAGCTTACCCAGCGCCATAGCTGCGGCAGATTGCGCATGCATTGCCAACCAATCACGTTGGCAAAAACCAAACTGATCAGAAGAAAATCCTTTGGCAAAAACTGGGGCTGGTAGCCATAAACCCCAAGCAGCCACTGCCCAAACACAATTCCTGCAAAGCCCACTGGAATCTGCCACAACACCATTAACCCTAAGCCAAGTGCCAAGCCTAGCCAGGCGACGAACGATTGGGTTGGTTGGGCTGCCAACGCCTCAATTTGGATGCGTTGCACCACAATGCCCAAGGTACGTTGATCAGGGCTACGCCATTCTGCCGAGGTCAAGTCAAGCAAAATATCATGATCAGGGTGGGTTAAACCAGCGGGAAGTTGCACATGATACCATTGCCATTGATTGCTCAGATTAAGTTTGAGCAACGCTTGCTGATTGACCGTAACTGTTAAGGGCATGGTTTGACCATCGGTGCGACAGCCACAGAGCAATAGATTAAGCTGTAAGGGGGCGGCAACATTCTCCCAATAAGGAAACGCAATGCTGCCACGTCCGCTTGTCCAGCGAAATACACCTTGCTCTGTCCGCTCAACTTCCTTAAATCCATAAAAATTTCGGAAGTTTTGAGTTTGGCCTTCAACCAGAAATTCGCCTTCGCTGCCCATCACAACATCGATGCTAGGCCGCGCAGGCGGAATGAGAAAAATAATGGCGCTCAAGGCAATTAGCGCCAATGGTAGAAATCGTTTAAATCGCTGCATAGCTATAATACGCGCCGAAGCACGCCCTTGAATGGAAGTTTCATGCTCAATAAACGCTCTCGCTCAGCCGGATCAAGCCCGCCGAGCAATTTCAATGTGAGTAAATAGAGGCCAGCCCCAATTGCGGCAAACAGCATCAACGGCAACAGATTGATTAATTTAGTTTGCCAGCCAGCCGCCGCCTCAGGCATTGGCCAAAGTTGCATTAACCCAATGAGGGCCACCGCAAAACTGGCGCTGGCAGCACAAACCCGCAGCCAAAACCGCCAGGGCAATTGCAAGCCCAAATTGCGCCATCCATAATAGAGCGTGATCAAGCGGGTGGCAACTCGCACTGCGCCAACCGCAATCGCCACGCCCAACATGCCATAGCGTGGTAGCAACACAAAAACCAATGGCACACTGATAAAGGCAAACAAGCGCGAAATGATCACAGCGCGATATTGCTCATAAACCATCAGTACATTATGCGGCACGCTCAGCAACGATTCGCCAAAGGTAAATGCGATAAACACAATAATTAAGCTGCTGGCATCGGTGTAGAGTGGATACAGCACCGCCACCATGCGCGGAGTGAGCAAGGCCAAACCCACGCCTGCTGGCACAATCAACAGCCAAATCATGCGGGCCAAACCACCATGAGCATCTTGCAACGATTGGGGATCGCGGCGCAATTTGATCCGCGAAAGCAGCGGAGTCATCACGCCGTTGAGCGGCATCCAAATATAGCCAAGGTAATCTTTGGCAAATTTATAGGCAAAAGCCAAAATCGCCACATCGCGGGCATTCAGTTGGGTCACCGTAAACAGCGTTACAAACTGAATATCATACACCCAGGTGGTGATTTGCATTAAATAGGAGACTGCGGCAAATTTGGCAAAACGCTTAGGTAATTCGGGATCGCTCGCCTCGCCCTCGCCAGTATTGGATAGCTCGCGGCTGGCGCGTAAGGCTTGCCACGCTGCCATCAACACGCTAACCAATGGCGTGAGCACCAAGCCAATCAACACCCCCGTGATGCCCCAACCCAGCAAAATAAAGATCGTTACCAAAATTGGTTGGAGCAAGGTTGTAACTAAGGTGATCAAGTTCCAAGCGCGTTGTTTGAAGTAGGCGGTCAGAAACTGCATAAAGACATCAAACAGCGCACCCAAAATTAATAAAGCGCTGACCACTAGCATAAACCAGTGGCTTTGGCGCTCAATTTGCTCGATCACGGCGAGCGTGCCAGTGCGTTGATTTTGCAATTTGCTGAGCTTGCTGATTTGGTCAGACGTGGCTGGTTGTTGCTCAAGGCTGCGGATTTGGCTTTCGAGTTCAACAACCTCAGTTCGTTGTTGCTCGATTAGATAATTGCCCATGGGTTGGGCCAGCAGATTCAAACCGAGCACCAGCACGGCCATAATTGCCAGTTTAAGTCCGATCATACGCCAGAGAAAGCGCAAAACACCTTGGCGACCTTGGCGTTTTTCCACTTCAGGGATGAAGCGTGGCAAACTACGTTCGATCCCAAGGTCGGCGTAGGTGCCAATTGAAGCCGCCAAACTGGTGAGGAGAAAAATCAAAGCGACCTGCTCAGGTGCAAGCCGCCCGTAATAAATCACACTGGTGATGATGCCAACTAAAAAGCGGGCTGGAAACAGCAGCGTATTCCAAAGCGTTGCGCTCCAAACCTCACTGGTGAGGCTCCGCTGCGGTTTGTTCGATTGCACTTAACGTACTCCAGTGGCTACCATCCCATTTCCGATCAAGGGCGGGTAGGGAATAGCAAGCGGGTTGCGATGTGGTGGCAACCAGCGAATGGGTTTAAAGCCAGTTTTGATCCGTGGTTGTTTAAAGCCGGCGGCTTTGAGATCGTTTCGCAAGCGCCAAGGGGTATACAAATTAATATGGGTGGGGTCGGTATCGCCCGACCAAACTTTGCCAACCAAGGGAGCCAGCACCCGTCGGATATCCCACAGATTGGGAGTGGTCAGAAAGACCATGCCGCCAGGTTGTAGTACCCGAGCGCATTCCAGCAGAAATTCCACGCCATCGGGCACATGTTCAATCACCTCGTTGGCGAGCACCATGCCAAAGGTTTGGTCGGCAAACGGAAACCGCGGCGCAGCATCCATCTGCACCAGATCGACATCAATCAATTTGGCTGCTTCGCGCAAAGCATAAATGCTGGGGTCTACGCCAATTGCGGTTGCGCCACGGCTGCGAATATAGCGCAACCCCGGCCCCGCGCCACAACCCACATCGAGCACTGGCCCTTGGGGTAAGTGCTTGGCCAAGCCACCAAACGCGAACATCCGGCGGTATTGCACAGCAATTTTGCGGTCGGATTTGCTGACCTGCGGCGCAAAATAGCTGGTTTCGTCGATCTTAGTGCTCATTGATTACTCGCGTATAGACCTGCTCTAAGGCGGTCGTCCATCGGGCCGGATTATACCATACCTCGCATGTTTGCTGCCCACCGCTGCGGAGTTTGGCAGCTAAACGCGGCTGCCCAAGAATCAAATTGGCGGCTGCGGCCAAGGCTTCGGGATTGTTGTAGGGTGCTAGCAAGCCATTTTCGCCGTGGCGCACAATTTCGTTAACCACCGGAATATCGCTGGCAACCAAGGGCGCACCCGCCGCCATGGCTTCGAGCAAGGTCAAGCCAAAGCCCTCATAACGGGTCGGCGTGAGATAGACATCGCAATGGCGAAAAAGGTTGACCAAGGTTGCATCATCAACCCGCCCCAAAAAATGAATCTGTGGTTGAATATTCAGTTCTTGGGCGATTCGGTCAACTTCGGCCCGTTCAGCGTGGTTAATCCCCGATACCATCAATAAATTGGCATTGGGATATTGCTGCAAAATTGCTGGCATGGCCCGCAAGGCCAAATCGTAGCCCTTGCGCGGAGTCAATTGCCCAACAAATAAAATCCATGGGCGGCTTACCTTCAAATCAGGTAAAACAACCGGGGTAGTCTGAATCGCCGAATCGTCAATCCACAAGGGAATCACACTTGATTCTTGCTGCAATCCCATGCGTTTAAGTTCATCGGCCTCGAATTGCGAGCATGGAATTAGCTGATCGGCTTCCCACAATGGGCGATGCAAGCGCCAATTGCGTAGATGGTCGCGGATTGTGCGCCACGAACGGGCCGATTTGAGGCGTTGCCAAAATTGTTGTTTCGTCCAAATTGGCCGCTGATAGTGGATGGTTGTTTCAAATGGACGCTCACGATCATCAACCAAATAGGCATCGTGATACGGCCCCAACCATGTATAAACCGTGGGAATCTTGTGCTGTTTGGCCCAGGCACTCGTTTGGGCGGCCAGCACATTGCGCGGATGCATAAAATGAATCAAATCTGGCCTTGGACCATGCTCCAAGGCTTGTTGCAACTCACGATTTGGCGCGTAGCCCGAATGCACGCGTTGCACTGTTACGCCCTCGATGATTTCATGACGGGCAGCTAAGGCAGGTCGTTTGGGATCGTGGGTTCCAATCGCGCGAACGGCATGACCGCGTTGAGCCAAACCGAGCGCCACAATTCGCTCAGGCCAGTTGCGAAAGGTTGCGGTTACCCCGCCTAGCCCAACAATCAAAATTTGCATCGATCTATCCTTAATTTTAGAGATCAGGGGTCAGGGGCTTTTGATCCACGAAGGACACGAAGCGCACGAAGCATGTTTTAGCCACAGATGAACACAGATTGATCAGATTATTTCTGTATGTTGTCTACGTGCCTCAAGTTCTAATCCTGCCGCATTTTCATCCCGCATCCTTTCGTTCTCTGCGCCTCTGCCTTAAACAAACTGACCTTTATTTAGTTCCTAAATCCTAGCCCCTTTGTGCGCTTCGTGTCCTTCGTGGTTTCGGTTACTGCTGCTTTAATAAGGCAAAATCGCCAGCCTCGGCCACAATCACCCAGTCAGGATCGTTCAAATAGCGCTCGATTGCAGCGCGAGTTTCGGCGCTATTGCCTGGTGGCCGCCGATCAAACACCAAATACTCGGCTCGCTCAATATATTCAGCGGGATACGATTTATTGCCTGGAAAGAAGTAGATTTCTTGGCGCTGGGCGAGGTGTGGTGCCAGAAAGGTGCTGGCGGCAACAGCGGCATCGGCAGGCACTTGAGCCAAAATTGCCCGGGCATCGGCTACCCGTGTTGGATTTTCGCGGTTGCTCAAAGCGGTTTTTACCACATTATTCAAGGTCAAATTACCAATAATCCCAATCAGCAATAAAACCAGCACCGCGCCATGCACTGCCCGTTCGCGCCATTGCGAGTTGCGCACTGTCCAGCGGGTGAGATTCAGCAAACCTTCGACCGAGGCCACGAGCAAAAATGGATAAACTAACGAGCCATATTGATAATTTAGGCTGAATTGGACTGCATTGGGCGAGATTAAGTTGAGCGCTAAAACTGGTAATGCCAACAGCAAGGTTGGGCTGAGCAAGGCCAAAAAGCCGCCAAGCCCAAACAATTGCCACAAATATTTGAGTTTGGGCGGCTCGGTCATGACGCTAAAAGCAAGGGCTGGATTGGTCAGCATAGTTGTGATCACATCGCCAACAGTTTTGCCAAGCCTGCCATAACTGTAAATATCAGCAATAAAATTACCCTCGCTGAAGGCTGGAACAATTACGCCCAAAGCCACCGCAACCCAGGCTGGCCCTAGCACCAAAGGAAATGCAATAAATTTCCAAGGCTTGCGCTGCCAAGCTGCATATAAACCAAAGGCAATTAACGTAAAACCTGCCTCAGTTTTGGTGCACATCATCAAAAATAGAAATAAACAATACAATCCCAAGCGTTCACGGCGCAAATATAATAATGCTGCCAAGGCAAATGGAATCATAAATGAGCGCAATTGAAACTCGTACATATTGATATGCTGAGTTGTGGGGTGTAATAAATAAATGGCAGCAATCACCAAGGCATGCCATGGCTTTGGCAAAAGATCACGCACAATCGCATACAATGGCCAAGCAGCAATGCCTAAAGCAATTGTTTGCAACACAAGCAGCGTATAGGGCGATTGATATATGCCATACAATAATGCTAAGGGCAATTGCAATAACACAGGGCCATCATCAAAATCGTAGCGCATCATGGCAAACACCGAAATTTGGAATGGCCGCCCATGCAAGGTATTCCAAATCGTTTGCTCGTTGCCCGCCATATCGAAGCCTTGGCGAAACCATGCCAATTTTAGACACGACAGTGTAGCGAATACCCCGATATAGCCCACAATCATTGTTGTAAGCAGCGCTTTGGCATATGTATCGATCGTTGCAAAAAATCGTTGCATTGTTGTTCCGTATTAGCTAGGGATTTGGGGATTGGGTTTGATCCACGAAGGGCACAAAGGACACGAAGGCTATTTTAGCCACAGATTGCACAGATTGTTTTGATTATTCCTCTATGCTACGCAGTTCAAATTCCAATCCTGTTATAATTTCATCCCTTATCCCTCATAATTCATCCTTTGGCTTTCTGTGTCTCTGCGTTAAATCTCGTCGCTATTCTCTGGCCCCTGACCCCTAGCAACTAACTAACCCCTCATACACCACTTCAACTCGCTCGGCGACAGCCGACCACGGGAACAATTGTTGCACCCGTTGGCGACCAGCACGCGCTAGTTGCTCACGATAGGCTGAATCGTGGCAAAGTTGGCTGATAACGCGAGCTAAATCGGCTGAATTTTGGGCGATAAAGCGTTCGCCAGTGCTGCCAGCTTGCACCACATCATCATAACCACGCCACGACGAGGCGATAACGGGCCGGCCACAGGCTTGGGCTTCGGCTAAGGCCATGCCAAACGTCTCTGATGTATAACTCGTACCAAGCACCAAATCGGCGCAGGCCAAATAGCGCGGCAATTCGCTGTGGGCAATTGTGCCAAGAAAGTGCACGCGTTCGGCAATGCCTAATTGTTGGGCATAGTCAGCCAAGGCTTGGCGGGTTTCGCCATCGCCTAAAAAGGCCAAATGATAGGTGTGATCGAGCAAACTCAAGGCACTAATTGCATCGCGCTGACCTTTCCAAGGCATCATGCGCCCAGGATGCATCAATAACCATTGAGCATCGCCAGCAATTGCTTGGCGTAATGCTGGATCTAGCGCCAAAGGTCGAAAATGCTCGACATCAACGCCGTTATAGACCACGCTCGCCGTGCGCCCATAATGTTGCTGCAAGGTTTGGGCATTGTAGCTAGAGCACGAAAGCAGCACGGCGGCTGACTGCATCAGCTGAACATCGCCGCGAAAAAAATCTTCGCCATGGCCGTGATAAGCCGTGGGAATGCCATGGCGTTTGAGCAATGGAGCCACGACCAAATCATAAGGCTTGTGAATATGCACCAAATCGGCAGTTTTCAAAATAGGCCAAGCCCGTGGCAGCAGCGACAAGCGTTCGGCCAATTTGCGCCAAGCATAAGCGCGACGTAACGGCCCCCAAGCCAAACGTGCCCGATCAATAAATGGGAATTTTAGCACCCGCAAGCCCTGATTTGGCCGTTGAATTGGGCCTTGACCACCAACAATCGTCACCCGATGGCCGAGCCGAACTTGCTGCTGCGCCAATTCCCAAACAAAACTCTCAACCCCGCCGACTTTGCTAGTAGTCGTCAGATTGTAGTGAATAATATGCATTACCACAGCACCAATTCGTAGGTTCCCTTGACCCAATCACGGTAAAAATAATAAGCAGGCAAGCCTAAACCAAGCCGATAAGCCAAATCGCGCAGTTTGCCTTTGAGGCCTTGGGCGCGGCGTTTGCTGCCATGCTGAATGTCCAAAGCTTCCATATCGGCAACCTTGAAGCCATACTGCTGAGCCAAATCACGAAATTGATTCATCGTGTAATAATGCATGTCGCTCAAACGCTGACGATCTTGCAGACCCATCGCTTGTTTAGTTTTGAGCCGTGTGGCAACCAAGCGATCAGCCATACTGCGCGGTAACCAATTGATCCCACGAATATGGTAATGCGGGTCGCGCCATGCCCAGCGGTTAATAATTGTGAGCAGAACCCGACCACCAGGCCGAATCACCCGCCGCAACTCTGCCAACATTGCCGCCGGATCTTGCACATGCTCAACAATATCCCAGCAAATTGCCAAATCGAAGCTGTTATCGGCAAACGGCACAGCCTCGCCAACTGCATTCAAAATTGGCACATTGAGATCATAACGGGCTGCGCGATGCTTGCTAATCTGGCAATAATCACGATTGAATTCAGTTGCGACTGGCTGAGCACCAGCCTGAGCCAAGGCCACCAGTGTGCCGCCCATCCCACAGCTAATTTCTAAAATGCGCGTGTTTGCCAGCTCACCGCCAAACCGCTCGATTAATGCTAAGCGTTCGGCTTGATAACGCTCTTGCCAAATCCGTTTTTCGCGCCAAGTGGTGTAATCTGGTCGCCAGTTCATTGGCTCAACCCAGCGATCGATCTGCTCGATCAATGCCGTTTCATTTGAATCAACTACCATATTTGTTTCACCGTTGCGATCCGCCGTGTCCATAATTCAATCGACATTGCAAATAGCCCAAGGTAGGCCAAGCCAAACAGAATGCTGCTCCAGCGCCAACGTTTGAGCGCCATATCCATCAACATTGCCATCAAAATCGCCCACACTGGAATCAAGAAAATAATATGCTTATCAACCATTGGCACATTGCGATCAATCACGGTGAATAGTAACGAAACAGTTACCATCGCACACATCCAAATCGATCCCATCCACAAGCGAGTTTCGGGCTGGCGCGTGCGCAAGCGAGCGATCACCCACAAAGCAAATGGCAATAGCAGGAAGGGAATCATCAAGCCATGGTTCCATAAGCGGGTGCGATACGCGAGGAAATTATCGTAGGCTGTGGGCTGATATTGAATTGCGCCGACAGCTTCTTGGCCTTCGGTAAAGGTTGTGGTGAAGTAAGGAATCGTTTTTTCAATGATGCCTGGAATATACAAGCCATAATAGACGATCGTTGAACCAAGCACCCCCACCAACATTGCTGTGATTACTGAACGGGCTTGGCGACGTTCGCTACGCTTAGTGATGGCGATATAGCTCATCCAAATGCACAGCAACAAGCCCAAGAATACCGCCATCACCGTGTACATCAAAAATGCCACAGTCAACAAGGCGGCGAAACTCCACCAAACCTTGCGTTGATCAAGCTTGCCCCAAGCCCCAATCACAAAAGCAATGCTCATAAATGTCCACCACATACCAAAGGTGGTTGGCACATTGCCCCATGAATGCAACAAATAGGTTAATGGCACTACGTTATAAAAGGCTGCCGCCAACAACCCGACCCGTCGCGAGAAATCAAACGAACGGGCAAAGAAATAAATCAAAAAGATATAGCTCGAATCAATGATTGAACTAAATATCTTGGCCGTTGTCTCCATTTGGAAGGGCAGCAAGGCAAACGAAGTGGCGAAAATATGGAAAAACGGCGAATATGGAATAATTGGCCGATCCTTGCCGAATTCCTTTTCGGGCATCACTGACTCATTGAACGCACCTGGCTTATACATTTCAGCCAAACGACCATCCAAAATCCAGCGTACTCGCTCCATATGCCAATGAATATCGATCGCGATCATATATGGATAGACTTGGCCCGCAGCTTTGACCCAAAAGCCAAATAAAAACAAGCCAAGCAAAATCGTCAAGGTTCGTGGCTCTAATTCAATGCCACCCTTGTGCATCAGCCACGGCACAATTTTGCGTAGCGCAGCAACTAAGCCAACGCTCAAAACCGCCAGCACCGCCAAATTTGGCAACCAAAAGGTATGTGGCACACGCGCCAACATTACTGGCAGCGCCAAACCAACGCCAAGAGCCGCGCTAAGGCCAACCGCCCAAGTCCAATTGATGCCAGTCAGCAGAATGCTCGCGGCGATGCCAAGCAAAATAATGCTGAGCAAAACTACTGCAAGCAATGGTGGCAACCAAGGGCGGCCTGTCGTTGAAGCAAGCTCAACATTAAATAAGGCTACGCCCAAGGTTCGGGCACTAGCCGTTTGCTCCTGATATAGATTTGAATTCAGCCCAATTGCCAGATTGCCATTGCTAGTTGCAGTAGCTGGAATAAAGGCATGAATAATTCGCGTCTCATTGCTATCTGGCAGTGCCACAGCCACATTCGGGGCAAAATTTAGGGTTGCCTCAACTGGACTAGCATCAGGATGTTGAGTTAACAAATCGATTTTGGTTGTCCAACTGCCGCGACCAGCTAAAGGAACGGCAAGTGTGGCCTCGCCAGTTGTCCAGCGAAACGAACGATTATTACCCTGACTGACCTCGCCAGGCGAGAAATTGCCTTGGAGAAAAGGCGGATCATAATAATCGCCAAGCGTAATTGTGGCTTGAGCTTGCCACTGATAAGTAATGGTTAAGAGCAATACCGCCCAAAGCACCAAGCCCCCAACCGCAGCGAGCCAAACCCGCCATGGCTCAGCAAAAATCGATGATCGATCTCGAAAAAGCGTTGAACCAACCAATTGCATGCGAAATCACTCAATCACTAAAAGGTGTTTAATCTCATATTTTGCTGAACAATTATAGGCGATCACCCTACCTTTGCAACCAATTTGACAAGCAAGGCCATCTGCGGTAGACTTCACGGGCTGTCAACGAATGACTCAAATATAGTCACGACACGATAAACCGAACGAAATCAACCACAAACAAAGGTTTGACAAGAACGATTGAATGTGGTAGACTTCACGGGCTGTCAACGAATGACTCAAATACAGTCACGACACGATAAACCGAACGAAATCAGCCACAAACAAAGGTTTGACAAGAACGATTGAATGTGGTAGACTTCACGGGCTATCAACTGATAGCAACGATGTGAGATAAACATCAAACAATTGGCAACAAACTTCCGTTTGGTTAGTAAAATAAACCTGCGGATTTTTTATCGCCAAAACTGCACCTTTCCAACTGATGGGTGCTGCGTCCGCAGCACATTCCATGCATCATAACAATATTTGTTTCTTTGTCACCGTCAATGCAATTGGTTTGTTGATCTACCAATTATGAGTGACCGTGCTACCGCTCAATAAATTAGTAGTACACGCAGTGACTACGGTCACTTGTCGGCGAGTTTGA
>NZ_DOPT01000039.1:0-17303 GCF_003512625.1 Herpetosiphon sp.
ATACTCGGCATACGACCTCGGTTTTGGGATGGGTTTGGTTTCGTCACCACCCAGTATACCAACCCGAGGTCGTTGTGTGAACCCATGGTGTGCGTCCCTGTCCGCCCTTAAACACCGCGGCGGGAGAGGGGCATTTGGTTTGGTGGTTCCCTCTCACCCGCTGGGAGAGAGGGCTAATGGGTGAGGGCTTGTTAATATAAACTATCCTAACCCTCTTGCACAGATATTTTAGCCTAAGGCTTCGAGCAAGAGTGCCGCTTCGTCAGCGCTAATCTTGCCACTTTGCACCATCTTCAAAATTGCCAAGCGTTCTTGGGTTTTATCGACGGCTGGCGTTTCGGCTGGGGCTGCGGTGGCAGCTTGGGCTGCGGCAGCTTGCTCTGGCGAAATCCGCACCGTATCGCCAGTGTAGGCCACATGTTGGCTTGATGAAGAGCCATCATCTTCGCTAATCGACACCCGATGCGGGGCGTTTGGTGCTTGAGGCGCATGCGGTGCGGCTGGCGGCGCTGGTGGGGCTGGCGGGCGGGGCGCATTTGGGTTAGCAATATTTTTTTCGATATTGCCCAAGGCTTGGCCAATTGCTTCGTAAGCACGGCTAATGCCTTCATCAGCAGCCCGCTTGGCTTGCTCTTTCAAGCGCTCGATTCGCTCAGGATCAAAGCGATATTCGCGTTCGTTGATCCGCACGCTCATGCGTTCGGCGGCTTTGGCAGCACGTTCGGCGGCGCGTTCAGTGGCTTGGCGAGCACGTTCAGCGGTACGTTCGCCCTTGCCATCACGCCAATCGCGGCTCATTTCACGGAATTGAGCGGCAATATCGCGGCCCATCGAGGCTAAATCATCGGTGAAATCGCGAATAGCGCGGTTAAAATCATCGTTATTCCAATTCCAGTTGGTGTTCCAGCTTGTGCCACCAACACTCTTGGAGTGGCTATGGCTAGCAGCTCCGCCCCGAATGCTCAAATCGCCTTGCACATTCAATTCTAAGCGAGCTGTACCCGTACCCCAAGTCAGGCTAATCGAGCCAGGCTCACGATCGCCCATGCCTGAGACATCGCCTTGGACAAAACCATTGACGCTCAAATTAGCATCATCGGCAACTTCTAACACAACATCGCCATTGGCACTAGCACGATAGACTTGCTCAGGTAGCCAATTGATGCCCAATTTCAAATCGCCATCAACATGGATTGGCGCAAGGCTCTTGATCGCGCCACGCAACGTAGCATCACCACTGACGCGGGTAATCGCTACATCGCCAAACAGATCGCTTGCGCTCAAATCGCCATTCACATTGATAATCGTCAAATTGTGGGCTTGGCTAATTTTGGCATCGCCATTGACATTTTTAATCACCACAGTATCAGTGTTCTCATAGATTTTGAGATCACCATCAATGTTGGCAAGGCTAAGTTTGGCGCTTTTAGTAAAGCTAGCATCGCCGTGCACCGAATCACTTTCAAAGGTTTGCACATCACGGGCGCTAATATCGCCTTCAATTTGGCGGGTATGCACAGCGCTCAAACCAGTCAGATCAACATCGCCTTGAACCACATCAATGGTTAAAACTGCGCCATGGGGCAAGCGTAATTCCAAATCATCGGAGCAACGCTCGATTGAGAGATGGCCTTCTTGGGCGCGAAAACTAATTTCATCTTCATCAACATCAAACCAAGCTTCGGGCAAATCGTGGGCAATTACCCGCAAACTACCTTCACAAATGCGGACCGCTACGGTTGGATTCATACCGACATTAATTCGTTGTTGCATCGTCCAGACTCCTTATTCAACCACAATTTCAATTCGTTCGCCGTCTTCCAGATCTTCCATATCGACAATTTTGCCAGTCATGCCGCCGCGAATTGCCTCAAGCATTTCATCGAAGTTCAGGGTTGTATGCTTGTTGGAGGCAAAGCGAGCGCCGAGTTTCAAACCAATGCTAATCAAGCCAACTGGAATATTGACATTGATTTTGTGATGGTTGGATTTCAAATCGGTGACCCGAATGCGTACCCACTGGGCACGCGGCGGGCGCGAAACTCGATTGTTTGGCTCCATCACGCCAAGCAATCGTGCCCCTTCTTCGGCAGTCAACTGGCCATTTTCAATCAGGCGCAAAATGCGCATGCGTTCTTCGGTTGCCATTTGAAATACCTCCCTAGCCTTGTAACAGTTTGAGCGCTTCTTCAGCACTCAGTTCGCCTGTTTCAAGTTGACGCAACACCTCGCGCGAATCAGGCCGCGTGATTGAAGGCGGTGCACCTAAAGCGGCGGCAATTTCGTCCATACGCATACGAGCAGTGGTGTATGAGACACTCAACGAACTCGCAACTTGGTTGACATTGCCTCGATGTTGTGCCAAGAGTTCCACAAAGCTCAGTTGCTCGCGGGTCAAACGACCCAAGCGTCCTAGGGTAAATTGGCCTTCAATCGCTGTGTTGCAAATTGCACATTCCAAACGGGTACTGGTTAATTCGCCCGAACAAACCGGGCACTGAGTCAAGATAGGATTCATCAATACCTCGCGAAGTATCAGTTCATCTGATAAAAAGTGTAACCTAAGTTGATAATAAATGTCAATCTAAGTTATATTAATTTTAGATTAGAAATATTTCCAGTCTTCCAACCCATTTCCTACGATCTGAGCAAGGGATGTTTAGCCCACCTCGATGTAAGTTATACGAATAATTGACTGAGGCCATAAAAATGGCTGGCTACCAAGGTTTGATAAACAGCAAATCGACTTGTTTTGCCGCTTAGAACAGGTATAATGGCAAAACATTTGAGCGACATCGAGCTTGCTAGCGAGGAGCATCTGTGGAACCGATATATATCGCCTTGGATTTGGAAACAACTGGCTTAGAACCAGGGCGCGATGAGATTATTGAAGTTGGGGCAGTTAAATTTCGAGGCAATGAGGTTCTCGAAACCTACCAAACCTTGGTCAAACCCAAACAGGTGCTGCCGATTAAAATCGCCCGTTTAACAGGCATCGATGCCCATGAATTGACCACGGCTCCTACATTTAATAGTATTGGTGGCCAATTAGCCAAATTTCTCAAAAGCTACCCCATTATTGGCCATTCGGTCGATAACGATTTGCGCTTTTTGCAACAACAAGGGCTAAAAGTTACCCAGCCGCATTACGATACCTTTGATCTGGCGACGCTGTTGATTCCCCAATTGCCCAATTACTCGCTTTCAACGATTGCCGAACATTTGCAAATTCAACACCCTGATGCCCACCGCGCCTTGGCCGATGCCGAGGCCAGTCGCTTGGTGTTTAGCGCATTGCTCGATAAATTAGCCGAATTATCGGCTGCCGAATTGCATAGCATCGCTCAAACCACCCAAAAATTGCAGTGGCCGCTGGCCAAACTATTTGGCGAAATTGCCAAACGCCGCGTGCAAACGCTCTGGCAAGCGCCGATCGAATTTCAACCGAAACCACTGGTGCGCCCGGTGGCCCTCGAACCAACCGGCAATCAGCAAGAACTCGATGCCCAAGCAATTGGCGCGATGTTTGGCGCAGATGGTGGGTTTAGCCGCATGTTCCCAGGCTATGAGCCACGTCAGCCCCAAATTGAGATGACCGAGGCAATCGCCGAAGCACTCAATCAAGGCGATACCTTGATGATCGAAGCGCCAACTGGCACTGGCAAAAGTTTGGCTTACCTCGTGCCCGCTGCTCAATGGGCACGCCAGCGCGGCGAACGAGTGGTCATCTCAACCAACACGATCAATCTCCAAGATCAGCTTTGCTCCAAAGATATTCCTACCGTGCAAGCGTTGTTGGCCGAGCAACCCGACCAATGGCCCGCTTTGCGAGCGGTGCAACTCAAAGGCCGCAGCAATTACCTATGTTTGAAGCGCTATGAATCCTTTCGTGCCCACCCCGACCACAACGAAGATCAGACCCGTGGGTTGTTGAAGCTCCAACTTTGGCTGCCCTCGACCAACAGCGGCGACCGCGCTGAATTGATGTTGATTCAAGGCGAGCAGCAAGTTTGGAACAATGTTAATGTTGATCCCGACCAATGTTTGCGCCAACGCTGCTCGCTCTACAACGAATGTTTCTTCTTCAAAGCCCGCGCTGAAGCTGAAAATGCCCATATCGTGGTGGCGAACCATGCCTTGTTGATGTCGGATGTCAAATCGCCTGGGATTTTGCCACGCTACGATCATTTGATCATCGACGAAGCGCATAATCTCGAAGATGTGGCGACTGATCAGTTGGGCTTTACGATTTCACAACATAGCCTAACTGGTTTGCTCAATGATATGCATAGCGCTGGCGGTGTGCGTTTGGCGGGTGGCGTGCTCAACGAATGGAGCCAAATCTTCCGTTTGAGCACCGTTGATCATAAAGAGCAGCGCAAACTCGAAGATCTCAGCGCCGATTTGCGACCAAATGTTGATAAAGCCCGCGAAGCGGCCCAGCAATTATTCAGCATTTTCAACGATATTATGGCCAAAGATCGCAGTGTGACCCAATACGATCCCCAATTGCGGATCACCAGCAAAGTGCGTCGCCACACCGAATGGACTCAAGTTGAGCAAACATGGGAAAACTTGAGCATCAATTTGCGCAAGCTGGGCGATGGCTTTGGCAAGCTCCAAGCAATTTTGGATAATCTCGAAGGCCGCGATATCAATGGCTACGATGATTTGGTGATGCGGGTCAAGGGTATGGTCAATGCTTGCACTGAATTACAACGCCAATTTGATGTGGTAATTTATGGCAATGAAGAAACCGTCGCATGGCTGACTGCCGATCAACGTCGCCGCGAATTGTTGGTGCAGGCTGCGCCAATTCATGTTGGGCCATTGCTCACTGAAGATTTATGGCTGAAAAAACGCGCCAGCATCTTGGTTTCGGCGACGCTTTCGGTCAGCAACAGCTTCGATTACCCCAAACAGCGCTTGGGCTTGGACGAAGCCACGACGATGCAACTCGATTCGCCCTTCGATTACAGCAAATCAACCTTAATCTATTTGCCAACCGATATGCCCGAACCCAACGAGCGCAATTATCAACGGGCCATGGAAGATGCCCTGATCAATTTATGCAAAGCGACTGGCGGGCGCACTTTGGCACTGTTTACCGCCAATGCCTCGCTGAAACAAACCTATCATGGCATTAGCGAAAGCCTTGAGCAAGCCGATATTTCGACCTTGGCCCAAGGCATGGATGGCTCACGCCGCTCGTTGATCCAGCGCTTCAAATCTGACCCACGCACGGTTTTGTTGGGCACAGCCTCGTTTTGGGAAGGTGTTGATGTGGTTGGCGATGCTTTGAGCGTACTGGTGATTACCAAATTGCCCTTTAGCGTGCCAAATGATCCGGTGTTTTCGGCGCGATCTGAGGGCTTTGATGATGCTTTTGCTGAATATTCAGTGCCGCAGGCAATTTTGCGTTTCAAGCAAGGCTTTGGCCGCTTGATTCGCTCCAAAGATGATCGCGGGATTGTGGTGGTGCTTGATCGGCGCTTGCTTAGCAAAAATTATGGGCGGCAATTCCTCGAATCATTGCCCGATTGCACGATTCAACGCAAGCCGCTCGCCGAATTGGCAACAACGGCTGCTCGTTGGTTGGTTTAATCATATCTCTTAATATTTTATATTCCCTCACCCCCTAGCCCCCTCTCCCGCCCAGCGAGGAGAGGGGGAACCAGCTCATTATGATGGAGGGAACGCCCCTCGCCCGCCGCCGTGGGAGAGGGGTCGGGTGTGAGGGGGCTTAAAACCTACCTTTGTAAGGAGCGGGCTGAGGGTGAGGGAAGCTATTTAACGCTCAGCACACTGACACTACTGGTTGCGCGGTTGCCTGCTTGATCAATTGCCGTGGCCACAACCCGATAATTTCCAGCTTGAGTTGGGCTGAAATCAAGGCTATACGGTGCTTGATCGCGCATAAACACCTCGCCATTAACCGTCCACTCAACTTTAGCCAGCTGACGATCATCTTGGGCAGTGGCTTGGAATTGCAGTGGTTGGCCGCGCAAGGCCGAGGCTGGTAGATTAATTGAAATCGTTGGCGCAGTTCGATCAAGATAGATTGTTACCCGTTGTTCGTTCATGCCGTTGCTTTGCTTGACCAACAAACGCAGGCTATAGGCTCCCTCAGGCAAGCCATCGGCGTTCCACATCGCCAGCAAACCATTAGAAATTCCGCCAAAGCCTTCGATAATGGTCGTCCAACTGCTTGGATTGGTGCCAGTGCCCCAAGCCACGTTGTAATCGCCAGCCGCGCTGCCGCGAATTCGAATTGGCGAGGCTAAGGCCGCTCCATCACTTGGCTCGATCAAGGCAATTGCCACATTTGCGCCACCAGCACTGGTCGAATTGACCAACGGGCAAGGCTTGGTTGGCGGAGTGCCTAAGCCACCAGTTTCGCCCCAATTGCCCGCCTCATCAGGATAGATTGCAAATACCCGATCTTCGCCTGGCTGATTGGGCAGCGCTACACAATCGCCACTTGGCCCAATCCGCACGGTGCGATAGACGTTTTCGGTTTCGACAGGCTCCGTGCCATTAACAAAATATTCCGTGCGAATGTTGGGGCAGGCGGCTGATGGCTTGGTGCCAGTTGGAATACAAACTTCATGTTCGGAAACATTTGAAGGCGGGGTAAATTGCTCAATTGGCAAACCTTCGTGATATTTAGTCATTAGCCGATTCCAAATCACTGCTGCGCCAAACGAGCCTGGAACTGCTTGCATTGGGCTATTATCGCTGTTACCGACCCATGCACCAATCACTACACTCGGCGTATAGCCAACCGTCCAGCTATCGCGGTCGTCGTCGGTTGTGCCAGTTTTGACCGCCGCCGGACGATCATTCGGTAATTCCATGGCATTATCTGGCCCAAACATCCATTCGCGGGCTTTGTTATCGCTGAGCATGCTCGAAATAATAAAGGCAAGCCCATTGCCATCGGGGCCGAGCACCGCTTGTTTTGGTGGTTCGCTCCAAGCCTCAAGCACTTCGCCACGAGTATTCACCACCTTCAAAATGGTTGTGGCTGGGCGATAATTGCCCTCGTTAGCAAAAACGCTGTAGGCTGTGGTCAATTCAAGCAGCTTAACCTCGCCACCACCCAGCGCCAACGAAAGCCCATAGCGTGGGCGATCATCCAAGGTGCTGATGCCAACCCGCTGCATCAAGCGCAAAAACTCATCAATCCCGACATGATCGAGGGTTTTGACTGCTGGCACGTTGAATGAATTGGCTAAGGCGACGCGAATTGAAACGGGGCCGTGGAAACTGCGATCATAATTTTTGGGCGCATAAACTTCGCCACCCGCAAAACGATATTCAGTTGGTACATCCCACAGAACACTGGCAGCAGTCCAATCGCGGAGCATGGCCGCCGCATAGACAAACGGTTTGAGCGCTGAGCCAGGTTGCCGTTCGGCCAACGCCACATTAACTTGACCATCAATCGCCGTATTGTTGTAATCGGCTGAGCCAACCAGCGCCAACATTTGGTTGGTTTTGCGATCAAGCATCACAACCGAGCCATTGGTCGCATTTTGCTGGGCAATTTCGCTAATGCGTTGTTGCACCTCTTGTTGGGCAATCGCTTGCCAATGTGGATCAAGCGTCGTGGTGACCCGCAAGCCGCCGCGATAGAGCAATTCGGGGCCGTAGCGAGCTTCAAGCAATTCGCGCACATAAAACACAAAATGCGGCGCGGTTAAATTAACTTGGGCTGGCTTGACATACAACACCTCAGCAAAAGCTTGCTCAGCTTGTTGCGGCGTAATCACCCCATTGCGCACCATCGCTGCCAAGACAATTTCTTGGCGTTTTTTGGCGGCATCGGCATTAACCAACGGGTCAAGTTGCGACGGCGATTGCGGCAAGCCAGCCAGCATCGCTGCTTGGGCCAAGCTCAGGTCGCTCACGCTAACCCCAAAATAGGCTTGGGCAGCGGCCTCAGCACCATACGCATTATTGCCATAAGGAATTTCATTCAAATACAAGGCTAAAATTTGATCTTTGGAGTAGCGTTGGCTAATTTGATAGGCCAAAATTGCTTCGCGAATTTTACGTTGCGGCGTTTGTTGGCTACGCTCCTCGGGTGAGAGCAACACATTGCGCACTAACTGCTGAGTAATGGTTGATGCACCACCTTGACCGGATTCTTGATCGGTCAAATTGGCTAGCGCGGCGCGGGCGATCGAAGGTAAATTGACCCCAGGATTAGTATAAAAATTACTATCTTCGACTGCAATTGTGGCCTGTTTCAAATACTCGGAGAATGCGCTGAATGGCACAACCGTGCGTTGACCAGCATTGGGATCGAAAATTTCATACAGTAAGGTTGTGCCATCGCGGGCATAGAGTTTGGTGGTTTCAAAGGCGCGATGCGTACCCAAATTATCAATCGAAGGCAAATTACGACTAAAATACCAATAACCGCCCAAGCCTGCCGCAAGCACGCAAAATACGCCAATGAGCAGCAGTTCAACCAGCAGGATGAGTGCTTTGAGCCACCACGGGCGGGCTTGACGACGGGCAACCCGCGCCAAGCGCCGTTCTTGGCGCGGAGTTAATAGAGTTTGATTGCTGTTTGATTGTGCCATAGTCTTTTGGGGACTGGTCGCTGGGGAATGGGGGCTGGTTAACATCAGCATATTCCCGATCCCTGACCCCTGATCCCCAACCCCCACAAATAGATTTTGCGATAAAATTATAGCATGCAGCCTACACCAACTTCGGGTGATTATGCAGAAAGGATGGTTTGCATGAAGCAACGCAGCATGCGTATTTTGATTCCAGCATTTCTTATTCCACTAGGCCTTTGTATTGTGGCAAGCCTGTTGATTTGGATCTTCGCCCCAGCTAACGATGCTGCTGGAGAAAGCTCAAATAACGATTCAACTCTTTCAGTTGCGCCAACCACAGCTCCAGTTAGCGCTTTGAGCGAAGCACCGGGCAATGGCTTGAGCGACGAACAAGCGCGGATCGATTTGTATAAGCGAGTTGGCCCAGCGGTTGTCAGCATCGATACCGAAGTTACCGGTGAAGGTAGCGAGGCGGCAACTGGCGAGGCGCTTGGCTCAGGCTTTTTGGTCGATGATCAAGGCCATATTGCTACCAACAACCATGTAATCGAAGGTGCAACCCGTATTTTCGTCACTTTTGCTGATGGCCGCCAAGTGCCAGCCACTCTGCGCGGAACCGATGAAGATAACGATATTGCGGTGATTAAGGTTGATGCCGCAGCCGTGAGCAAGATTGCGCCGATGGTATTTGGCAACTCACGCGAAGTTCAAGTTGGTCAAGATACGATTGCAATTGGCAATCCGTTTGGCTTGCAAAATACCATGACTTTGGGGATTGTGAGCGCGGTCGAAGGGCGTTCGTTGCCAGGCCGTACCCTTGCTAATGGTGGTCAATTTCGCATCAGCCGAATTATTCAGACCGATGCGGCGATCAACCCAGGCAATAGCGGTGGGCCATTGCTCAATAGTAAAGGCGAAGTGATTGGGATTAACACCGCGATTCGGGTGAGTGACCCAACTGCTGCACCAGCCTTTGCCGGAGTTGGTTATGCCGTGCCCGCCAACACGGTCAAAGTGATCGTCGAAGATTTGATTAAAACTGGCAAGCACGATTCAGCCTATCTTGGCGTGAGCATGCTAACGATCAGCGCTCAATTGGCGCAAGAATTGAAATTACCAGTCAGCCAAGGCGCGTTGGTGACCAATGTAGTCGTTGATGGTCCCGCCGATCAAGCTGGAATTCGCTTGGGTACAACCAGTATCGAAGTTGATGGTGCTGCATTAATTATTGATAGCGACATCGTGACTGCCTTCAACGGCGAAACGATTCGCTCCAGTGACGATTTGATTGCCCATATCAACGATTCGCGAGTTGGCGATAAAGTCATTTTGACGATCATACGGGGTGATGAAGAGCAAACGATCGAGGTAACCTTGGGGGCACGCCCTTAAAACCAGCAGGTTAGGCCTATTTTATCACCCCTTGGGGGGATCTTTCGAGAATCTGGATCAAGAGCCGTATCTTTTTTGCAGGCTGCACGGTTTCCCTTATGCCAGACCTCTCCACACAGCAAACACGGGCGGGTGCAATCGACTGATAGCACCCGCCCGATGTTTTTAGGTATTCCGCCATAACAACCCTTGTTGCTCTTGCCTTGCTAAAAGCGCCAAATTACGGATAAAGGCCAAACCCAATGCTTCAAATGCTACATTCGGAAAATATTCTTCGCGTAAATCTTGATTCCAAAACGTTCTGAGTGCTTGTTGCATCGCTTCCAGCGTTGGTTGAATGGATGGTAGTTCAAACTTTGATAGGTGGTAAGCCAACCTAGCGGTTTCTTGTGGATTAAGCCAGCCATGAATCCCTTCGGCTGAACCAGCCCAGCCATAGCCGATAACCCAACCGCGCTGACCTAAACAATCCAACAATTGATTGACGGGATGCTCAACTTCGATGCCTTGTTGGAGCAACCAAGCCTGATGAAAGCGCACGGTAACGGTGCGTCCAACAAAGATGCTTGACCCCAAGCAGCGTTGCTCAACTACCTCGTTGAGTAAAAGTGTAAGCTCATCAGCTAAATGGCCTTGCTGATGCAGGGCACATTGATTGATCTCAACACAACTCGTTGAGCGACAGGCACGCTGCTGCCAATTGGCAAACCATGCTTTAGCGCTTTGATGCTGGCCTCGCCAAGCCCAATTCTTATCAAGATAGCTACAATGGGCTTGGAAATCAGCGCCATGCTGAAATTTATAGACATACTGTTCACGGTAGGCTGGCAGCATAAGCTCATCGCTCGCACGAATAATCGCTGCTAGCCATGGCTCAGCATTGCTGGTTTTGATAAATGTTTGCATTGCAGGCACAACAGAGCTGGTATACATCTGATAATCAAATATAAAAACCTCTGCATCTGATCCCATTTTGCCCCCAGTTTAGCTAAGTAACCGGATAGTACCGAAAATCCGCCATGAATTTTGGCGATTCTCGCGGTATAATTAAACACCCGAGCTTGCCATCAATCATCAGCCCAACGACTCATCAACGCTGACTACAGCCTGCCCGAGACCCCACATTAGCATACTGGAGTTCGCCATGCATCATCTTCCCCAGTATTCGACCCGCTTAATTGGCCGAAACCGTGTGGTTGCTGCCTTAGTTGCCCTCTTTCAAGAGCAAGCGCATCGGCTTGTGAGCTTGATCGGCGCGAGTGGCACTGGCAAAACGCGGCTGGGGCTTGAAGCAACCGAAACTATCCGCGATAGTTTTACTGATGGTTGCTATTTTATCAATTTAGCGCCAGTTGATGATGCGGTATTTGTGCTGCCAACCATTGCCCATACCTTGGGCGTGCATGAAACCGCCAATCAATCATTGCTCGATAGCGTGGTGAATTTTCTGCGTGGCAAGCGGGTGTTGTTGATTCTCGATAATTTCGAGCAGGTCAAACGGGCTGCTGATGAGCTTAAATTGTTGATCGAACGCACTGATCAGGCTCAATTTATGGTGACAAGCCAAGTTGCGTTGGGCTTGGCTGCTGAATATGAGTTTAGTGTGCCACCGCTCGAAGTGCCTGAGCAGTCCAATCTGCCATCCAACCAATTATTAGAATATTCAGCAATTGCCTTGTTTGTTGATCGCATGCAGGCGATTCAGCCGCGCTTTGTGTTGACTGATACCCAAGCCAAGGCTGTGGTCGAAATTTGTCGGTTGCTGCATGGCTTGCCTTTGGCGATTGAATTAATTGCCGCCCATAGTTCGGCACTCTCGCCGACCGATTTGCTGTTGCTCGTGCGCAATTATTTGGCGCTTGGCCGAGGCGCGGCAATTGCCAAACCCGCCCGTCACCATGTGCTCTACCCAGTGCTCGATTGGTGCTTTAGCCGTTTGTCAGCGCCGCAACAAACTTTATTTAGCCGCTTGGGTGCGTTTATTGGCGGTTGCTCTAACGATGCAGTGATGGCGCTCTATCAAACAGTTGGCGAGTTCGCGACTGCTGTTGATCCAGGCATTACCAGCTTGAAGCAAAAACATTTGCTCTTGGAAGAAACCATGCCTGGCCAGCAGTCACGCTACATTATGCTCGATGCCGTGCGCGAATATGCTCACCAGCGTTTGCGCAAACGCAAAGAAGCCCATCAAATTGATCTGTATCATGCCCAGTATTACCGTGATTTGAGCATAACCGCCAAAGCTGAGTTGGGCGGCCCCAAGCATGAATACTGGACAAATCGGCTGCTCAGCGAAATTCATAATATTCGTTCAGCGATTCAATGGGCTTTGAGCCATAACGAAGCCAATTTGGCCTTGCAATTAAGCAGCAATTTGGTGATGTTTTGGGTACGCCAAGGCTATCTCACCGAAGGCCGCCGCTGGATCACCGCTGCATTAGAACATCAAGCTAAGGCAGACCCCATAATTGTGCGGCCAGCGTTGGGGGCAGCCGCAGGCATGGCTTGGTCGCAAAGCTGTTATCAAGAAGCCAAACAATACCTTGAAGCAGCCTTAACAATTGAATCAACCAACCAAGCCGAAACTGCACGGCTACTCAATACGATGGGCTTAGTGCTCTATGAACAAGGCTTGCATCAACCAGCTAGCGATTATTTTGAGCAGGCCTTGGCGATCTATCGCACTCTCGACGACCAGACAATGCTGGGAATTACACTCAATAATTTGGGCTTGGTCGAAATTGATCGTGGCAATTTGGCGGCAGCACGCTACATTTATGCTGAAGTTTTGGCCTTATTCCGCCCAGCCAATAATCCCTTTAATCTCACCATGCCGCTAAGCAACTTGGCCTTGATTGAAATTCTCGAATATCGTTATGCTGAGGCTGAACCCTTGCTGGAAGAGGGTTTAGCGCTGTGTCGTGATAATCGCGATTACAATGGCTTGGGCTATTTTCTGACCAATTTAGCTGCTTGTTTGGGTGGCCAAGGTCGTTTTGAGCGAGCGCGGGATTGCTTGGTAGAAGCGTTGATTCTACGCAAAAATGCCCAAGCTAAAATTGGCATGTTGGTTGGAGCCAAAACTGCCAGCGAAATCTTGCTCAAGGCCGGCTTGGCTGAGGCAGCGGCGCTGGCATGGGGCTACGCCAGCGCATTGTTCAGCGAACTGCAATTAACCCCGCTTTGGTACGATGAGCGTCAACAAACCATGCTCGAAACTGAATTAAGCACCATGCTTGGTAACGAACACTTGGCCAGCCTCAAACAAACCGGCACAAGCAAAACGATCGACGACATTATTAGCCTGATACAAACCGCCATATAACGAGCTGAGAGGTTTAGATAGGTATGTTACCTTCGGATTTTCTTTCGGTGCTATCATACCAAACGGTTTTGTTTCAGAGGATTTGTAGTGAATTCGACAATTTTTGCCAATATCATCACGGTGCTCCACGAACCACAGCGCGAGGTCAATATTGGCTCGACAGTGCGGGCCTTGCTCAATACAGGCTTTCAGCGCTTGCGCCTAGTTCAGCCAGTCGCCTACTCAATTGAGCGGCTTGACGATATGGCGCATCGCAGTGGCCCATTGGTTGAGCAAATTGAAACATTTGCTAGCCTTGGCGAGGCCTTAGCCAATGTGAGCTATGTGGTTGGGTTTAGCGGGCGCAGTCGCGGCGAGCGCCAAGCGGTTAGTTTGCCCGAATTTGCGCCAACTTTGACCGCGCTGGCAGCAACCGCTCCGGTAGCCTTCGTATTTGGCCGCGAAGATCGTGGGCTGGATAACGCCGCAATCGAACAATGCAGTCAATTAATCAGTATTCCGGTCGATCCAAGCTATCCTTCGTTGAATTTGGCCGATGCGGTGTTGTTGGCGTTGTATACAATTCGCGGCTTGGCTACGAGCGCCGAGCCATTGCCTAGCCCTGATTTGGCCGACCAAGCTTCCCACGAGTTGCTGCTGAATTTGCTTGATCAACTTTTGACCAAGCTTAACTTTTCACGCACGGCAGGCCAACAAGCGAGTGCAGTGCGGGTTATGCGTGATCTGCTGGCTCGTTCAAGGCCTAGCCCCAGCGAAATTGCCCTCGTAACCGCAATCTGTCGCAAAATGTTGGCTGCACTGCCAACAGCCTAATTCCCGACACATATCCAACTTTCTGTTTAAGTGGAGATTGCTGTTGCCAGCCATAAATTGAAAGGGGTGCAGGGGGATGAAAACACCCTGCGTTTCCTTCCAGTGGAGGGACGGAAGCGTGGCGAATTCAGTTAGCAACAATTAATTTTAGTGGCGATTGGAAGCTATAGCAACTTCTTGCAAAAAGCCGACAATTGCTCTACACTCATTCGGCACGACGACTGCAATGAGGCACGCTGGTTATGATCGATACAAGCGCTCCGAGCGCAGCTATTCTCGCGATTCTGCAGAATGATAATGCAGTGGCGCAGGCGCAGGAACTTCGGGCGTTTGGCGCAACCTGGCAAAGCCAAAACGCTGATCCGCAAATGCTGACCAAACTTGGCATCGAAGCCGCTACCCAAGCTCGGCTTGATCCCAGTGCGGTGGTAACCGATCTCTTGCTTGGCTATGCCGCCGCCCGCGAGGAGCAACGCACTCGCCATTGGCAAAACCACTTGATGCGCCGCGTGCAGCAGTTGGATGGTTTGCATCGTATTATTAGCGCCGCCAACTCAACCCTCGATATTGATGCCTCACTCCAAACCGTCGTCGATACAGTCAGCGATGTGATGCGGGTCGATGTTTGCTCGATTTATCTCTTTGATCAGCATCGGCGCATGTTGCGATTGGTCGCGACTCGTGGGCTGAATCCCAAGGCAATCGGCACGGTTGAGGTGGAAATCGGTGTGGGCGTGACTGGTTGGGCTGGCGAATTGGGCAAGCCGGTGGCGATTTTTGATGTGCGCAATGAGCCACGCTACCAGCTTGAGCCACTGCTCGAAGAA
This sequence comes from Herpetosiphon sp., assembly GCF_003512625.1. Taxonomy (NCBI): domain Bacteria; kingdom Bacillati; phylum Chloroflexota; class Chloroflexia; order Herpetosiphonales; family Herpetosiphonaceae; genus Herpetosiphon; species Herpetosiphon sp. The sequence goes on from NZ_DOPT01000039.1 coordinate 14,934, forward strand.
TGGCATTTTCGCTCGCTGTTGGCAGTACCAGTAATTTTATTTGCCAGCGAACGCCACCATATCGAAACCCTGCAAGGCGTGATTACGGTGCAAAATCGCGATCCCCATGAATTTTCGCAAGAGCAAACCTCATATCTCGAAGTTGTGGCGGGGGAAATTGCGCTCTCAATCGCCAATGCCCAAATGTATCAACAAACTGATGCTCGTTTACACCAAAAAATTCGTGAATTAACCACCTTGCAGCGCGTAACAGCGGCGCTAGCCTCAACCTTGGATGTTGATACGTTGCTGCATTTGATTGTGGAGCAAGCTGTCAAGATTGCCGATGTTGATCGGACTGATATTTTCCAAGTACGCCCCAACAACAAGGTGAAAATGTTGGCTTCATATGGGCCTGGCCGCACTTCCGGCGTAGAAGATATGATCGTGCAGGTGATTCGTGAGCATCGCGCGATCGCGGTGCCAAATGCCTACACCGACGAACGTTGGTCGGGCGTGCAGGCGATTGCCTATCGCGAGGGCTTTCATTCGTTGTTTGCGCTGCCGATGCGCACGGGCAATCGGATTATCGGGGCATTATGTTTTTATAGCTATGCGCCGCGCCATATTGAATATGAGCAGGTGCAATTGCTCACCACCTTTGCCGATGAAGGTGCAATCGCGATTGAAAATGCCCGCTTGTACGAAGAAACCCAGCGCAATCTGACGATCAAATCAACCTTGCTGCAAGAAATTCATCATCGCGTCCGCAACAACTTACAAACGATCTCAGCGTTGCTGCAAATGCAGGCACGGCGTTTGAACACCGAAACTGAAGGTCGGCAAGCACTTGATGATAGTGTACGCCGCATCCATGCCATTGCCGCAGTGCATAATTTGCTCAGCCACGATGGCGAAGGCCAAACCACGGTGCAAGATATTGCCAAGCAAATTGCCGAAAATATTCAGATGAGCCTGCCAAGCGAAACGCCAGTTGAGTTTTTGATCACTGGCGATTCAGTTTCGGTCAATGCGCGGGCGGCTACTGTGCTGGCGATCGTGATCAACGAATTGGTGCATAATGCGCTTGATCATGGCTTGAGTGCCGAAGGCGGCATTATTGGCATCGACGGCTGGATGGAAAACGAAGAACAGGCTTGTGTCCAAGTGCGCGACGATGGCCCAATCCGACCGGAGCCAGTCAAACGTCGTGTAAGCACTGGGCTAGGCCTTGGCATTATCGAAACTCTCGTCAACACCGATCTTGGCGGCAAATTTGAGTTCAAACGTGAAACTGAATGGACACGGGCATTAATTACTTTTGCGCCCGATGAGTTGGATGATTAAGCAAGCATGACCTATCTATCGTTAATTTGTACAGTTAAAAACGAGGCTGATAATATCGCCGATTTGCTAGATTCGATGTTGGCACAAAGCCGCCAACCTGATGAAATTGTGGTCAATGATTGTGGCTCAACCGACTCAACCGCCGCGATTGTCCAAACCTATATTGAGCGTGGTGCACCAATTCGCTTGGTCCATGGTGGTTTTAACATCTCTTCTGGTCGGAATAACGCCATTGTGCATGCCCAAGGCGACTTAATTGCCTCGACCGATGCTGGCTTAGCGCTCGATCGCACATGGCTCGAACGGATTATCGCGCCACTCGAAGCAGATCAGGCCGATTTGGTGGCTGGCTTTTATCAAGCAGCGCCGCGCAGCGATCTGGAAACCGCAATTGGTTCGACCAACTATCCGCTGGCTGAAGAAGTTGATCCAAGCCGATTTTTGGCGGCTGGGCAATCGGTGGCCTTTCGCAAAGTTGTGTGGCAAACCGTGGGTGGTTACCCCGAATGGCTCGACCATTGCGAAGATTTGGTGTTTGATCGGGCAGCAGTAGCGGCGGGCTTTCGCAGCACAGCGGTGCTCGATGCAGTTGTGCATTTTCAGCCGCGCTCCAGTTTTCGTGCCCTCTTTCGCCAATATTTCTTCTATGCACGGGGCGATGGGGTTGCCAACCTTTGGCCGTTACGCCATGCGATTCGCTATGCCACCTACCTCGGCCTACTCCTTTTGATCCGCAACCTGCCCCAACGCCCATGGCTTCTCGGTGTTTTAGGTTTGGGTATTGCTGGCTACACTCGCAAACCCTATCGACGGTTGTGGCGAGCAACCAAAGGCTGGTCATTCACTCGCCGCAGCAAAACCTTGGGTTTACCGCCATTAATTCGCATGGTTGGCGATCTTGCCAAAATGCTCGGCTACCCGGTTGGCTGGCTGGTACGTCTGCGCAAACGTCGATAACTTTTATGCCTTACTCAATCGCCGTTTTATGTCTATCACTAGGTCACTTATAAAGCCCAAATTGTACTTTAGGGGGTGCAGGGGGAT
>NZ_DOPT01000039.1:17366-38784 GCF_003512625.1 Herpetosiphon sp.
TGCAGGGGGATGAAAACCCCCTGCGTTTCCCTCCGGTGGAGGGACGGAAGGGTGGCGAAGCAAAATATATCAACAATCTAAAAGCCTTTCAAACCAACAAATGGCTGATTGACAAGCAGCAACAACCTTTGATAGCATCGATTTCTCTGGATTTTGAAGAAATAGGAGTATACCGATGCGTTATCGTCGAGGGTTGGCGTGTTTATTACTTGGCTTAGTTGGCTGTAGCAGCGCTACCACGCCCACGAGCCAACTCCAACCAACCACCAATGTGATTGCCGTTGAGCCTACTAGTCTACCAGCAGCAACAATTATTCCCACTGTGGCGGCAACGATGGCCCCAAGCCCTGAAGTGATGAGCGAACTCCTGCCCCAGCCGTTGTATGCGATTTCGTCGCAGCCCAATGGTGTGCAAATTATGCGCCTAGAAACTGATGGCAACACCCTCACCTCAATCACAAACGAACCTAATGGTGTGTTTGATTATCATGTCAGCACGCTTGGCCAAATTGCCTACATTGCCGATAATGACCTGATTTTGGTTGATGGCTTGGGTCAAAATCGCCAAATTTTGGTAGATGGCCCAACGATTAACCCACAGGCTGATACCAACATTATGCATCGCGATCAATTGAATACGCCACGCTGGTCGCCTGATGGCAGTTCGATCGCCTTTTCATGGGGCGGTTTGCAAATCTACAATTTGATCACTGGCGAACAAACCATGCTGCAACCTCACACCAGTAGCAGCGATTCAGCGCTTGCCGACATTTACGATTACTCGGTATTGTATGGCCCCAACAGTTGGTCGCCCGATGGGACAACTATTCTAGCTAATGCTGGTTTTGTGCCCGAGGGTGGCAATTTGGTCTTGTTTGATTTAGCCACATCTGAGCCATTAACGATTACGATTGATGGCAATTATCCATGTTGCCATGCTGCTTGGGAGCCAGATGGCAGTGCAATCAATGTCACCAACGAAGCATTTGGTATGTTTCCAACCGGCTGGTGGCATATCAATCCGAGCACTGGCGAATCGAAGGCCTTGATCGATGGCGATAATGTTGAGCCATTTCAGCCAGTTTCGAGTGTTTTCATGCAGCCCGATGGGAGTCACCTCGCCTTTGTGGGCACAGTCAATAGCAGCGATCCTATGCAGATTTCGGCTCCTTTGACCTTGAGCCAAGTTGGGCTTGATGGCACAATTAGAGCTTTGCGCCAAGATAGCCAAACGGTTGGCAGTGTGTTGTGGTCGCCTGATGGCAGCGGGGCAGTGATTGTGCCTTCGATGATGGCCGAAACTCAACTCCAATGGGTTCCGAGTAATGCTAGCCCAGTGGCTAATTTGGCCTTGAGCGGGGCTAATATGCAGTGGGCAACGACCTTAGATCAGTGAATTCATAATGCCCTCACCTCTTATTAGGTACATGAAGCAGGGGAACCACAAATCATGAAATCCGAAAACTCCCCTCGCCCGCTGTGGCGGGCGAGGGGTTGGGGGTGAGCGAAATCATCAATCATCACGCTTTGCTGGCTCATCGAGAGTTACCGGCGCAGCGTGCAAGCCATCGCGATCAACATACAGCGGCGGAGTTGGCATCGTGCCATGTTCAAAGGCTGGGTTGGCTGCAACTGGTGGCACAACCGTAGCGTCGGATGCTTGTTCGCCAACATAGGTTCGCTCAAATTCATCAGCATCTTTAAATAATGGCTCACTCATAACATACTCCTAAATGCAACTATCACAATGTTTATAGTGCAAGCTATAGCAGAAAATGCACCACGCCAGCATTTTTCGGCTATACTAACAAGTACCTTAATGATTGAGCTTCACCGAAGGAGGCTCCTAGATGTATCGTCAACGCAACTCTGGTTGTATGAGTAGTTTGTTTTTTCTGCTCATCGGAGCACTTGGGATAATGGTTGTGCTTTCAATTACGGGCATGTTTGACCCAATTGGCATGTGGTTTCGCCAGCCTGAGGCTGTCAACAACGCCCAAGGCCCAGCGATTGTGCAACAACTCCGTGCTCGCGACGAGTGGATTACCTTTTCTTATCAAGCTGATCAATTGATTGAAGCTCGTAAAGAAGGCAATTTCTTCCAAGAATTGCTCTACGGTGATCGGATTTTATTGCAAGCCCGTGGCGAAGTTGCTGCTGGCATTGATATGAGCCAGCTTAGCGATGATCAGATTGAGATCGATGGCAAATCGATTAAAATCACCTTACCACCAGCCCGCATCATCTACTCGCGCCTAGATAATCAAAGCACCCGAGTCTATGATCGTGAACAGGGTTGGCTGAGTCGTGGTGATATCAATCTTGAAAGTGATGCCCGAACTTTCGCCGAACAATCAATTATCACCAGTGCTTGCGAAAGCGGGGTGCTTGACCGGGCTGCGGTTGAAGCGCAAAAAAATGTCAGCGATTTGCTCTATGCCGTTGACTATACCAACGTGACGGTGATTGTGAGCAAAGTTGGCGATTGTGCTGGTAGTGCCAATCAAATGGCTACCCAACAGCCCAATGCCATTGAACCAACCGCGCCAGCCAATGTCCCAACTAATAGCACCGCTCAACCCAGCGTTGCGCCAACACCAACCAATAGTGGTGGTAGTCTTTCCGGAACCGCTGTTCCAATTAAACCTTAAAGTGCTTAACACTAGAATTTGATGGAGTTATGTTAGAACTTACTTTTGATGCTGATGCACGGGCGTTATACGCCTACTTTACCGATATTAACGAAGGCGACGATGCCAGCCAACTGGAAATTCCAGGGGTCTTTTTATTAGATGCTGCTGGGCAGATTGTTGGCGTGCGGTTGCAATTGGCTTCAGCACCGAAAAAGAGCTTTTTGCAATATGCCCAAGGCTTTGAAGAATTAAGCTACGACGAGGCAGCCCAGCAATTAACCCTCAGCTTTGGTCAGCACGTTGTTGCTGCAACCGAAGAGTTGCCCTACGACGCAATTGTTGACCTTGATCGCAAAGGCCGCGCTTTGGGCCTTGAAGTTCAAGCGATGATCGAATTTGGTCTCAACGAACGCCTTGAAGTGCTCAATCCATGGCTGGTAGCCTTCGATGAAGAGTCCGACGACGAGTTTGAGGCTGATGAAGATGCTGACGACGAGCAAGCAGCTGCCAAACTTGAGGTCAAACCTGAACCCACGGCTGAGGACGAGGACGAAGCTAGACCAGCCGTTCATCAGCCAATCAAACTCAACCCAAACTTGCCCAAGCCCTTGCTACCGACCGATCAGGAAGTGCATAGCGGTTTTGTGGCCTTGGTTGGCAAGCCCAACGTTGGCAAATCAACGTTATTGAATGCCTATCTTGGTCAAAAAGTCTCGATTGTTTCGCCAAAACCGCAAACTACCCGCGTGCCTGTGCGTGGGATTCTCAACGGCCCCGATGCCCAGATTATTTTTGTGGATACGCCTGGGATTCACAAGCCACGCCATAAGCTTGGTAACTTTATGGTCGATGTAGCCAAACGTGCCGTACCAAATGCCGATGTGATCTGTTTTATGGTCGATATTACCGTGCCACCCAACCGCATGGATCGTGAAATTGCCCAGATGGTCTTGCTCTCACGCAAGCCGCATATTTTGGTGCTCAACAAAGTCGATGCGACTGATGAAGCCGATAAGCATCTGCAAGAATATCGCGACCTCGCGCCGTGGGAGATGGAAGTGGCGGTTTCGGCCCGTGATAAATTGGGCATGGAAACCTTGCTGGCCGAAATTGTTCAGCGCTTGCCGGTTGGCCATCGACTCTACCCCGAAGACCAACTTTCCGATGTGTCCGAGCGCAGTTTGGTTGCCGAGATGATTCGCGAAAAAGTCATGCTCAACACCGAGGAAGAAATTCCCCATTCAATCGCAGTTGAAGTCGAAGAATGGGAAGATCGCGGCAAGGTTGTTTATATTCGAGCCAATATTTCGGTCGAAAAAGATTCACAAAAAGGCATCATCATTGGTGCGGGTGGCTCGATGCTACGCAAAATTGGCGCAACCTCACGCTTTGAAATCGAGCGCTCACTTGGCCGCCAAATCTATCTCGACCTCTGGATTAAGGTGCGCGAGAATTGGCGACAAAAGCCTAACGAGCTACGTTGGCTCGGCTACGACGTGAAATTCTTCAGGGATTAACCCCTATAGGCTAACCCTTTATGGACAAATGGCGGGGGATATACATCCCCCGTTTGAGGTATTTTATGCCATACTACAATGTATGGTATTTTTTTGTAATCCATGAGGCGGCCTATGCACGATGTTGAGCGAATCCGTCAGAAAATTATTAATTTACAAGCCCGCCGTGCCCAAGAAAGCGACCAAGATTTGATCGAGGCGCTTGATCAGATGATTGGGCAACATCAACACCAACTAAGTTTGTTGGCTCAACAAGCTGCCGCTGTGCTCGAACCACCAGCCCCCGCCGCTACCCAAGGCCAAGTTTATGGTTCCAGTGTGATGACCAACCTTGGTCATGTTTGGATCAACCAAGTTTTTAATGCGCCCTTGAGCACTGGCGAACGCACCGATCAATTGATTTTGCACTATCTAGCTCATGTTCAGGGCAATGCTGATCGCTTAGTGCTGGGCACTGATGTCCAAGATAGCGATCAAGAGCGTATGTCGTTGCAGCGGGTGTTTACCATGCTGCAAGCCGATTTTTATGGGCCGATTGCAGGCGATGCCTTGTTGCAATCGCTGCTGCTGGGTAGCTCACAGCCACGCCCGCAATTGCAAGATTCGATTCTCAAGGCGCTCAACCAAATTCAACATCAGCGTTCGGTGATTTTGGGCGTGCCTGGTGGCGGCAAAACGACGGTGGTGTCGTATCTGGCTTCGGCTCAAGCGGCGGCATTGCTCGACCCAAGCAAAGCTGAATTTTTGCATAGCCAAGGCTGGATGCACACCAAACTTGTGCCAGTGCGGGTGCGACTGAAACATGTGCAACCACCAGCCGACCCTGAGCAACAAACTGCCGACGCTTTTTGGGAAGTCGTGACCGAATTGCAATTGGCTGGACGGTTTGGCCAACGTGCCATCAATAGCGATGTTGGCTTTCAGCGGATCGAAGTTGAGCGCCAACAACGGCTGCAAGATGCAATTGAAGAATTATTGACCAATGGCAATGGCTTGTTGCTGCTCGATGGACTTGATGAAGTGCAGCCCGAACATCTGGCTGCCGTCAAACGCTGTATCGAGCATGCTCAACGCATGTTTCACAAAAGCCGAATTATTGTCACATGTCGGGTGTTTGATTATGAGCATCCGCTGCCACCGCCGTTTCCCTCGCGCCAGCTCTACGATTGGCCGACAATTCAATTGATGCCGTTTGACCTAACCGCGCAGCATGTGTATATCACCAATTACTATAGCGAATTGGGACGCTTGCATGCCTCACACGCTGATATTGTCAGCATTCGTAAAAAGCATGCCAAACTGCATGCCGAGTTGACGAAATCGGGGATGTTGCATGAACTGACACGCACGCCGTTACTCTTGGCGCTGACCGTGCACGTGAATATGGTGCACACTGATTTGCCTGAAAGCGAAGGCAAATTGCTACACATTTGTATCGACGAATTGCTTAAACGCCGTGCGCCTGAGGCCATCGCCGTTTCACTTGAAGATTTGTATGACTTGGTTGCATTGTTAGGCTATTATGCCCATAGTCAAGAAGAAATTCAAGGCAAAGCGTTGCTTAGTTTGCAGCAAATCAATATGGTGGTGCAGCGCTATTATAGCGATCGCTATCCGCATCCCAATCAAATTCATATGCTTGCGCAGGCGGTTGGCAACGCAACCTTGCGCTTGATCAATAGCAATGGCTTATTGCAAGAGGCTAGCAATAATCAGCAAGATAATCCACATTATGATTTTGCCCATCGCTTGTTTCAGCAATTTTTGGCAGGCATGTATTTGCTCAATCAAGAGCGCCACGACGAATGTATTGAACGGGCCGGCAGCGAGCATTGGCGGGTTTGCTTGCACTACATGGCCAATTTTGCCCCTTACATTCAAAAGCAAAGCTTCATTTTTGGGGTGATTCAAGATTTATTGGGTGGTATGCCCGATGAACAGGTGCAAGGCTCGCACCTGCTTTTGGCGATTGGCAAAGCCAAAGTTGCTAGCGCTGGGCGGCGCAATTTATGGCAGCAAGCAGTCAATCATCTCAAAAATATTGGCGGCTTGAGTGGCAGTAGCCGAGGCGTGCGCCGTTGGGCACCACCACGCATCGCCTTCCCCACTCGTTTGCGGGCGGCCTTAGTGCTGGGCGCAATTGGCGATACCCGCTTTATTGGCGAAGATGGCGCACTCATTGCGCTGACTGAGCGGGTTGTTTGCATTCATGCTGGCAGCGTTGAGCTGGAAGATCCTCATTCACGCCCCCAAACCTATAGCGTTGAGCGCTTTTGGATGAGCCGCTATCTTCTGACCAACTTTGAGTATAGCCAATTTATTGCTGCCCGTGGGTATTTGGATGATCAGTGGTGGCAGAACGACGATGCGCGGCATTGGCGACGCGGTGATCCATCGTGGCTACATGGTTTGCCACCGTGGGCGGCTCCGCGCCGCTTGCCCGATTTATGGCATAACGAGCGTTTCAATCACCCAACTCAGCCAATTGTTGGAGTGAATTGGTACGAAGCGAATGCCTTTTGTGCTTGGCTCACGGTGCAACTGCGGCCTCAACTTGATGCGCTTGGGCCAAATTTGGTGGTACGTTTGCCGAGTGAGGCTGAATGGCAACTCGCCGCCAGCCAACATAGTGAGCGCGAATACCCGTGGGGCGATGAATGGCGCAACGATCATGCCAACACCAGTGAAAGCGAGCTTGAGCAACCAACTCCGGTTGGTATGTTTCCCTATGGCACCTGGAGCGATGGCCCAATGGATTTAGCCGGCAATGTTTGCGAATGGACTAATAGCATCAATCGCGACCCTGAACTTGAACCACAAACCACGCGTAATCGCCGTTTGCAACATCGCGATTTGATGGTCGCTGTGCGTGGTGGTTCGTGGTTTCATAATCGCTATTTTGCGCGTTGTCGTTCGCGCTTACAGCATCGCCCATTTAGCCATGGCCCAAATATTGGTGTGCGCTTGATTATCGGCCACGCCGAATAAAGGAACTGAGATTTATGCAACTTTCAATGTTAGAGCAAATGAGCACCCAAAATTTGTATGATTTACGTGAGCAGCATCGCAAAAATTTGAGCATGCTGGCGCAACAGGCTGGACAATGGGGTGCTGGTAGCGTGCCTGCCGAAACCCAGGCCCAAATCAGCCAGACCCAAGCGATGATCGAGCAAATTAATCTGGTGCTGGGGCAACGTGGCCACAACCATCAAACTGATCCTGCGCGGGGAGCTTCATTGCAGGCGGTGCTTGAGCATTATCGCCAGCAAGCGCCAATTCAAAATACTGGCACGGTTAATCTCAACAATAGCTCGGTGTATGGAGTGGTTGCAGGAGTTAATACGGGCACAATTACGGTAAATCAACAAAATGGCCAAGCTGCTTCAAGCCTGCAACAAGCAGCCGATATGATTCAGCATTTATTGCCGATGGCTCGTAGCCAACGTAGCCCATTTCGCCATGCCCTGAGCGATGCAGAGGTGGCGGTGGGCGATGCGCTCAAAGCTCAGCGCAATGGCAACGATCCACAGCGCTTAATCCAACAAGCTCGTGCCGATTTAGAAGAATTTGCCCAATATCCTGAGGTCAGTCAATTATTAGCGTTGTTGCGATAATTATTAAAGATCCCTCACCCCCTAGCCCCCACTCCCGCACGCGAGGAGCGGGGGAATCATGACGATTGGAACGCCCCTCGCCCGCCGCAGTGGGCGAGGGGTTGGGGTGAGGGCCATGAAAAGATTCACATTTCAAAAATCTTACTGGCCGCGATCTTCAAAAATCGCCGTGCGCACGCCCGCCCAGCGCTCGCGGATCATGCCTGCGAGGGTGCGTAAGCCCCAATGTTCAGCTCGTTTGATGCCAGTGCTGAAGGCAGCCATATTGTTGGCGCGACAGCTAGCTTGGGCTGATTCGCGCAGAATTGGCGTGAGGAAGGCCTGAGCGCCACGATTTGCGGCCTCTTGCACGAGGGTTGGGGTAATTTGGTTGACAATCGCAACCTTACGGATCGATTGAACATTATTTTCCCAAACCTCATCGACCCCGCCATACATATCCATGACAAGTCGTCGCCATTCGGCAGTCGTTACAGGCTTGGGCAGATCGCCGACCATGCCCAAAGGACGGCCACTTTTATCGGCCATAGGTGAGCGCCCGCGCAAGCCCAAAACTTCAGCCATGCGTGGCACAAAGCCAATCGTCAAGCGCTCGTCGAATGGTGCGCCAGCATAGAGCACCCCACGGGTTGGCGGCACCGTATCACGATCAAGTTGTTGCGGGCGATGTAAAAAGATCGCGTCGAGATCTTCGTGTTCAAGCCATGATGGCAAGGTTGGCCATGGATCGAGCGCAAAGCCCATGCGGCGAATAGGCCGCACCGACGAAATATAGATCGTACCCCGTTCTTCACTTGGAAAATACTCGGTCTCTAAGATGGTTTGTAAGAAGGTCGAAAGTTCAGCGAGGTTTGGCATGATCCAGACTCCAAGTAACAACAAAAGGAAGCCCGGAGGGCTTCCCTTCCGTAATAGGGTTCCACGCTGGACAAATTAGGCGCGAATCAGGCTGGTATCTTTATGCTTTTCGCCTTCATCGATCAACATAATCGGAATCCCATCTTCAATTGGGTAGCGATAACCGTTGCGTGGGTTGAGCAGCCATTCTTTGCCGCTTGCATCGGTATACAATTCGACTGGTTTTTTATCGACTGGGCAAGCCAAGATTTCCAGCAACTCGGGGCTGATTGATCGTTTGGTGCTGCTGGCGCTGACGGCGGTGGTGTTTGAGCCTAAATTGCTGACCGGAGCCAACTCAAATGCTTGATCCGCCTTATATTGTTTATAAACCCGATAAACCAAGGCTCCTGCACCAGCAATGATACCGAAGCGCAACAATTTACCAAATTTCATGAATTCCTCCTAGCAACACGCAGCGCATCCAAGGCTTGCTGCGCGGTTTTCACAAATTGAGTTATTTTGGTTAGATCTTTGATGCCAGCGGTTTCGATGCCGCTACTGACATCGACCCCCCATGGGGCAACTGCTTGAATTGCTTGAGCCACATTGTTTGGTTCTAGCCCGCCCGCCAGTAATAAGGGCGTTGTTTGGGCCAATTGGGCAGCGGCTGACCAATCGGCCAACACGCCAGCCCCACCATATGAGCCTGGCACATGAGCATCGACCACCAAGCGCACGTGTTGATGGCTTTGGGCTATATCATACCACGCTTGCTCATTATTTTGATTGGTTAAACGGACAGCTTTAAGCATTGGGAATTGGATTTCATTGACGATCGTTGGATCTTCATCGCCGCTAAGCTGCACTAGATCGAGGCCAACCTGCTGCGCCAGCTGATTAATCTCGGCGGCGCTGGCATTGGCAAACACCCCAACCAATTGACATGGCATGGCAGTTGCCCGCACCGCCTGAACAATCTCAAGCGCCAAGCTTGGCTGGATTTGGCGTTTACTGGGAGCGAAGATCATGCCAATTAGGTCTGCGCCTGCCAAAGCCGCTGTAACAGCGGCTTCGACACTACGCACACCACAGATTTTAATGGCCTGTTCAGGCCAACTCATGCTTCTTCTCCAGTTTCGCTGGCGGCCTTTTTACGGCGACGTGGTTGTTTTTTGGCTGGCTCGACTGGAGCTGGAGCTTCAGCGACTGGCTCGGCCTTTTTGCGGCGAGTGGTTTTCTTAGGTTTTTCTTCGACGACTTCAACTGGCTCGGCAGCTTTCCGGCGGCCACCCCGCTTTTTGGGCTTTTCCTCAGTCACTGCTTCAACCACAGGTTCTGCGATTGGTTCGCTGACGATTTCGGCGACAGGCTCAGCTACAGCTTCCACTTCAACCGCTGGCTCAGGCGCTGGATCATTGGCGACGCTGGCAGCAATCGCTTCGGCCACGCTCAGCGGCACAATCGATTTGCGGCGGCGGCTGGGCTTACGCGGCTTGATCGCTGCGGTTGAGGTTGCCACAGGTGCTTCATACTCGATTGGCTCGGCAAACGAATAATCGGCATCACTTTCAGGCAACGGCTGTTCTTCAAAGCTTTCGGGCAAGGCCACTTCATCGATTGGCGCAGTGTAATCATCGTCAATCGCGATGGTTTGGCCACCGATCATGGCTGGCAACAAACGTGGTTCTTCATCAACCAGGTCAGGCAAGCTTGGGCCATCATCAAAGGCTTCAAGATCGCTTGGCTCGAAGGTTGTTATTGCACCATCAAACTGCTCAGGGTTGAGCACCAAGCGATAGTGGGCTTTGGCTCCACGATTTGAGCGCTGGACTTTGCCTTCGTTGATCGCTTGTTTGATCAATTCCTTCAAGGCATTATTGGTCAGATCAAGCTCAGCCGTGTTGCGCATTTCGCGAAGATCGTTAAAGATATCGGCGAATGGCACTGGCTCGCTATACACGCCCATCACCTGATAGAACAACTGCCATTCACGTTCGCCAAAGCTGAAACCTTCGGTTGGTGCTGGTACAAGGATTGTTTCGCTCAACTCTTCGGGCAGCACATCGACGGCTGGTTGTTCGCTGCGGCTGCTGCCACGGCGGCGGCGACGACGGCCATTGCGGTCGCCACGTTCGCTGCTTGGGGCAACTTCTTCGCCATCGGCCAATTCCATCGGCTCATCGGCGATGCCAATTGTTTCAATCGTGATTGGGGCGATCGATTCGGCTTGCAACTCAAGCTCTTGTTCGAGTTCGCGTTCGGCCTCAACTGAGGGCAAATCTTCAGCAAATTGCGAAAGCTTGTAAGGATCTTCATCGGGCAAGAAGACTTCGTTAACTGTGCCGCTGGTGAAGATTTGAATCTTGCCAAGTCGTTCGGCTTCGCGCACAAAATCGGTAAATTTGGTGAACGGCTTGCCTTGAGCATCGCGATAGCGACTTTCTTTGAAGTTGGGCAGCAGTTCTTTCATCAGCACCTTGAGCGAGCCAAATGAAGTCACATAGCCACGTTTCCGCGCTAAGTGCAAGGCCTCAACCAACTTATCATAAATTGCCGCATCGGGATTGCTGGGGGTGGTTGCCACGACTGGCGCGGTGCTTGGTGCTGGCCGTACCACAATTTCGGGAGCTTTTTCAGCGGGCTTTTCAACCCGTGGTTCGGCTGTTTTCTCCGAACGTGAATCAAGCCGCTCGAAAGTTGGCTCGGCATTCTTCTCAGGGCGTTCGCGTTCGCGGCGGCGATCATCGCGGCCATTGCGTTCGCTACGTTCTGACCGTTCTGGGCGTTCGCTGCGTTCAGGGCGTTCTGGGCGTTCGCTACGATCGTTACGTTCAACCCGTTCAGGGCGCTCGACCCGCTCGAAGGTTTTTTCGTGGCGCTCGTTGCGACGGCCACCCATCGGGCGAATATCGACAATTTGCTCGTAGAACAAAAATTCATCGGCACTTTGAGCGAGATGGCTGGAGGCAGCCCCGCCAATGCCAACGATAATCACATCTTTACCTTCTTGGCGCACACAGTTGACCAAGGCGATAAAATCGCGGTCGCCAGTGATAAAGATATACGAACCAATGTTGGTGCGTGTGTAGAGCGTGCGCATTGCATCGATACACATGTGCATATCCACACTATTTTTGATCGGACGGCCCATGCGACCTTCGTCCTTATCATAATAGTAGGTTGGCACATACATTGGCTCGATATTATTGGCAAACAAAGCGCTGGTAATGCGTGGGTAACGATACCAATCGGCGTAAGCGCGAGCAACTACAACACGGCCATAGTCCTCGCAACGTTCCATCAAAGCTTCGAAATTAGGGGTAGCGTCGAACTTCTCTCGAACTGAAACATAAATGTTCTCGAAGTCGATAAAAACCGCAACATCCTGCTTGGGTTTGTTCATAGGGATTCCAATGTGCTCCTGGGCAGTCATTTTGGTTGTGGCATGCCATTTAATTCTGGCGAGTGATCGAGTACGGTCACCCATTACCACTTAAAACTGCCAACAATTAGACAAAACAATTTGACAAATGACGACATCAAACCAGCTGGAATGATGTATTGCGTGGGCGGCATCGCCTCTCATGGGATACTCAACGCGGCTAGTATACCATATCATTGCGCTGTGTATAGTCCTAAATTTGTTAGCTGGGGATCGGAGATCTTTCAAGGGTGGGTTTTCAACAATCATTGGGTGGGATGCACCGTCGATGTTCATGCCCCCGACCCCTAGCCCCCTCCTTACAAGGGTAGGTTTTAATAATGATTGGGTGGGATCTGAAGTCGCTGTGGATGCCCTCACCCCCTAGCCCCCTCTCCCGCCCGCGAGGCGAGGGGGAAACCCTTGATCATGATCACTGGCTCTCCCCTCGCCCGCCGCCGTGGGAGAGGGGTCGGGGGTGAGGGAGCTTAAAACTTACCCTTGTAAGGGATTGGGGATCGGGGATCGGTCACTGAATTGTATGGAGCAATCAACGGATTAAGCAATTGCTCCCGACCCCCAACAACCAACTACCGATCCCCTCTGTTACGTTTGACGCACATGCAATGGGTAGGTAGAATGATCAACGCTAGGCGAAACCGATTCGTCAGGCTCAAGGAGTAGAGTTATTCGTATGCAACAGCCATATAAAGCGGTTCAACCTCAGTTTTCAAAGATGCCTAAATATCTATTATTGACCATGCGCCCCAAGCAGTGGGTCAAAAATATTTTTGTGTTTGCGGGCTTAATTTTTGCCAATGATCTGCTATTGACCAACCCGCAAAGCCTGCTACGGGTGCTCGCAACCTTTGGTTTGTGGTGTTTGATCGCTAGCTCAATTTATTTGATCAACGATCTGGTCGATATTGAGAAGGATCGTGATCATCCTAAAAAGCGTTATCGCCCATTGGCGAGCGGCCATCTTGCCCCAAGTAGCGCGATTGTCGCAACCCTGATTTTCTTGGTTATCGGCTTGCCCTTGGCCTGGATGCTCAGTCGTGAGGTCGCAATTATCTTGGCTGTGTATGTGGTGATGCAATTAGCCTATTCATTTCGACTCAAACATGTGGTAATTCTCGATGTGTTTATTATTGCGGCGGGCTTTGTGTTTCGCACAGTTTCGGGCGCGGTAGTGCTTGGCATCGATATTTCACCTTGGTTGTTGATTTGTACTGGTCTGCTATCGCTATTTTTGGCGCTCGCTAAACGCCGCCATGAGTTGGTGTTGCTCGAAACTGGGGCTGGCAGCCATCGCCGTGTACTCGATGAATATTCGACCGAGCTATTGCAAGAGATGATTTCGCTGATTACCGCCAGCACCTTGATTGCCTATATTTTGTATACACTCAACCCAACCAATCCCCATATACCTACGAGTCCTTTCCCATTAATGTTAATTACCGTGCCATTTGTGATCTATGGCATTTTTCGCTATCTCTACTTGGTCTATAAAAAAGATGAAGGCGGCAGCCCTGAGGAGTTATTGCTCAAGGATTTGCCAATGTTGGCCGATATTGTGCTTTGGGGCATAACGGTTGTATCGATTAGTTATATCTTTCGCCAATAGGAGTTGGTTATGCAAACATCGCGTTCACCGTGGTTGGATCGCCTGTTCCGCCTTGCAAATTTGGCGATTATTCCAGGCTGGCTGTTGATGATCGGCGCACCGCGTTCGCGCTGGACTCAACGGGTGATCAACGATGATCGCTTTTTTATTGGGATGGGCGGGCTTTACGCGGCCATGTTGGGTGGCGCACTGGTCGAAAACGAGGGCAATGGCTTTAGTTTTAGCTCGATGCTCAATCCAACCCTCGATTCAATCGGCAAACTATTTCAAGAAGGCGGCCCCAAAGGCACATTTGCGGGCTGGACGCATTATTTGGTCTTTGATTTCTTCGTTGGGCGGGCAATTTTGCGCGATGCCCAAGAGAAACAAATTCCACATTGGTTGGTTGTGCCTGCGCTGCTTTGCACCTTGATGAGCGGCCCCTTGGGCTTAGCCTACTATCAGGTGTTGCTGCGCCTGCGAGGTGCTGCATGAACGAACGTCCAATCCGCCGAACTCCGTTAATTCGCATGTCGGATATCGTGTTGCCTGGCCAAACCAATAATCATGGCACGATGTTTGGCGGCGAGGTATTGGCGATGATGGACCGTGCGGCGGCGATTGCAGCGATTCGCTTTTGCCGTCAGCAAGTTGTTACCGCTTCGACTGAACGCATCGATTTTCGCACGCCAATTCATCATGGCGATTTGGTCGATATGTTGGCCAAAGTGATTTACACGGGCACAACGTCATTGATTGTGCGGATCGATGCCTGGGCCGAAGATCCAATCTCGGGCGAGCGGCGTTGGTGTACGACTGGCTTTTATTCGATGGTTTCGGTCGGAATTGATGGCCGTCCAACCGCGATTCCGCGTTTGTTGGTCGAAACGCCAACCGAACAGGCCGATTGGGAGCATGGAGCTAAGATCAAAGCCTTGATTAGCGAACGACTCAAAGCCAACGATGCGCCAATTCCTGCCGACCCACTAACGTTTTAGCTATTGATGCAATCATGCCCTGACCCCAATCCATCTTTCTTTCAAGGGCTGGTTTTTAACCAAATCATTGACCATCGCTATGGATCGATGATCACCACCCTTCCGTCCCGCCTCAAGGCGGGAAACGCAGGGGGCTTTAATCCCCCTGCACCCCCCTCAAGGGCATGCCGTGATGGGCAACCATCCACCGATAAACCACACAATTATTGGTTCGAAGCATCAACCCTATCCCTATAAGAACTAGCTCCCACGGCAGCGGGCGAGGGGCGTTCAAACCTTCATGATCAAAGGAAAGGCTTCCCCCTCGCCTGCTGGGCGGGAGAGGGGGCTAGGGGGTGAGGGAACGCGCCACAGCAGACCAATCGTAAAAACCTACCCTTGAAAGGGCGAGGGGGTGAGGGCATATCAATTGATGATGAATCCATTCAATCATTGTTAAACATTGAAAGACCCCTCTCCCACAGCGGGCGAGGGTATTTTTAGCATTTGATGAGGTAATTATGCAAGCAATTATATTTGAGCAGGCTGGTGATGCTGATGTGTTGCAATTGGCCGAAATCGCCGATTTGCAGCCGCAAGCTGGCGAATTGTTGATTCGGGTGTATGCGACTGCCGTCAATCGGGCCGATATTTTGCAGCGTCGTGGTATGTATCCAGCGCCAGCGGGAGCTTCAGAGATTTTGGGGCTAGAAATTGCCGGCGAGGTGATTGGCCATGGCGTGGGTGTTACAGCTCCAGCGCTTGGGACGCGCGTTTGTGCCTTGTTGCCAGGCGGCGGTTATGCGCAGCAAGTGGTGATTCCGGCTGAACTAGCCATGCCAATTCCGGCAAATTTGAGCTACGAACAAGCTGCGGCGATTCCCGAAGTGTGGATGACCGCCTACGATAATTTGTTTAATTGGGGCCGTTTGAGTGCTGGCGAACGCTTGTTGGTGCATGGCGGCAGTTCAGGCATCGGTACAGCGGCGATTCAACTAGCGCGTTGGCGTGGCGCTGAAGTACTGATCACTGCTGGCTCCGAGGCCAAAATTGCCCGTTGCCGCGAATTAGGGGCGTTTGCCGGCATCAACTATCGAACTGAACACTGGCCTGAACGGGTGCAAGCACTGACTGAGCAGCAAGGTGTTGACGTGGTTTTGGATATGCTAGGAGCCAGTTATTTCAACGATAATTTAGCCAGTTTGCGGGTTGGCGGGCGCTTGGTGATTATTGCAACGATGGGTGGAGCACAAACTGAGCTTGATCTACGCACATTGATGCTCAAACGCTTGACGGTTTGTGGCACAACCTTACGTGCCCGCCCGATTGCCGCCAAAGCAGCCCTAACTCAACAAATGCTGGCCGATGTGTTGCCACGCTTTGCCGATGGTACATTTCAGCCAGTCATTGAAGCGGTGTTTGATTTGGCTGAAGCCAGTGCTGCCCATCGCTTGCTGGAATCAAGCCAGCATGTCGGAAAAATTGTGCTGCGCGTAGCCTAGAAGAACATAGAGCATAGAACATAGAACATATTTTGATCCACAAAGAGCACGCAGAGCACGAAGGGCTGAAACCACGAAGAACACGAAGACCGCTAAGGACGAGGGGTCAGGATTCAGGGGCGTGGGGCCAGATTTGAACTCCATAGCCCACCTGACCCCTGATCGTTGGTCACTGAACCCTCTCCCCTTTTGCTTAAAACGTACCTGATCCCCGATCCCCAATACCCGATCCCCAAGCCCTACTTTTGATTTTTGCCCTCTAACTTTTGACTTTTGATCTACAATGGAGTGTATTTAATTCTACCAACCATAGTGAGGATTCTCATGAGCGAGATTAATCAACAGGCTTTACTGGCGATTGGGCCGCTTGATGGCCGCTATCGTAAAGATGTTGAGGCGCTTAGTGGCCATTTTAGCGAAGCCGCGTTATGGCGCTATCGCGTGCGAGTTGAAGTTGAATATTTATTATTTTTGGCGCGAGCACCACGCATCGGCCTGATCGAAGGCATCGATGGGCAGCTGGCCGGAGCTTTGCGCAATTTATATCGCCAATTTAGCGTCGATGATGCAGTGGCAATCGCAACCTGGGATCGTAAAGTTAACCACGATGTGAAGGCAGTTGAATATTGGCTGCGCGAAAAGCTCGATCTGCTTGGGCTTGGCCAATACAAAGAGGCAGTGCACTTTGCCCTGACCTCGGAAGATGTCAATAACCTAGCCTATGCCTTGATGGTGCAAGAATCGCGTGATGTGGTGTTATTGCCAGCCTTGGGCAATATTCTCGGCCTCTTGCGTGATATGCAAATTGAGCATGCCGAAGCACCCTTATTAGCTAAAACCCACGGCCAACCAGCCACCCCCACCACCATGGGCAAAGAAATTGCGGTTTTCGCCGCCCGTGTCAATCGGGGCATCGAACAGCTTTTACACATTCGATTAACTGGCAAACTAAATGGGGCAACTGGCACATATGCTGCCCATTATGCTGCTTTTCCTGATGTTGATTGGATTACATTTAGCTCGGCCTTTGTGAAGTTTTTGGGCTTGGAGCCAACCCTGCTGAGCACCCAAATTGAGCCACACGATAGCATTGTTGAGGTTGGCGATGCCTTGCGCCGCGTCAACACAATTCTGGTGGATCTCTCACAGGATATGTGGCGCTATATTTCCGATTCGGTGTTTGGCCAAGCGAGTGTAGCGGGCGAAGTTGGTTCATCGACCATGCCGCACAAAGTTAACCCAATTGACTTTGAAAATACCGAAGGCAATTTATTGCTAGCCAATAGCTTGCTGGAGTTTTTTGGCCGCAAGTTGCCAATTTCGCGACTGCAACGCGATTTATCGGATAGCACGGTGTTGCGCAATCTTGGCGTGGCTTTTGGCCATAGTTTGTTTGCCTATCAACGTTTGCTCAAGGGCTTGCGCAAATTGGCCTTCAATACCGAAAAAGCCTACGCTGAATTAGCCGGGCATCCCGAAGTTCTGACCGAGGCAATTCAAACGATTTTGCGCCGCGAACGCTACCCAGAGCCATACGAAGCCATGAAAAAGCTGGCTCGTGGTCGCCAAATTACGCTTGAAGATTTGCATAGCTTTATCGATGAGCTTGAGGTGCGGCCCGAAGTGCGCGAGGAATTACGGGCTTTGCGGCCTGAAACTTATATCGGCCTCGCCGCCAAACTGGCCCGCAAGAAGATTTAATGGCGCTTTAGCCCCGAATAGTACATTATTCGGGGCTTATTTGAGCCGCAAACAAAGCAGCACCAATAATTCCCGCATCGTTGGTAAGCCGAGCAGGCACAAGTTTAGCGCGAATCCGAATTCGATCTAAAAATTGATCAGCATCTTTGCTCACGCCACCGCCCAGAATAATCAGATCAGGCCAGAGCATCACTTCGATGGTTTGCAGAAATAGCTCTACGCCCTGCGCCCATTGCTCCCAGCTTTGGTTTTGCTCTTCGCGCACGCTGGCGGCGGCCCACTCGTGGCCTGGTTTGCCGCGCACACTAATTTGGCCAAGCTCCAAATTGGGCAATAAATCGTGATCATGAAACAACGCCGTGCCAATGCCTGTGCCCAACGTCAACATCAGCAATGTGCCCATCACTTCACGGCCAGCACCAAAGGTAATTTCGGCTAAGCCAGCAGCATCAGCATCGTTGATCACCGTCACCTGACGATCAAAATGCTGGCTGAAACGAGCTGCCACATCGCAATGTAACCAGCGTTGATCAATATTCGAGGCCGTCCGCACAATTCCACGTTGCACTACCGCTGGAAAACCACAACCAATCGGCCCTTGCCAAGCAAAGTGCTCGACTAATTCTTGAGCGACTTCAAGTACTGCTTCGGGTGTGGCAGGCTGAGGCGTATCACGGCGCTCTACATCGGCCAACAATTTGCCAGTTGAACAATCGACCGGAGCCGCTTTGATGCCTGTGCCGCCAATATCAAGGCCTAAAATCTGCATATCATGCTCCTGCAAGCTAGTCTGCTCAGTTCAAGCACAGATTATGCCGCCAAACTTCATCTAAAACGTTGATTGAGCCGTAGTAATCAACGATCATTAAATTGGGAGTAACATAATGCAGACAGTTTCAGGCTGGCTTGAACGGTGGAGCAAGGGTTGGGTCGCATTGGTTGGGCTGGCGATATTCATAACTTTTTTGGGGTTTGTTTTGCCGCAACAAGCCCAAAAAGCTCAGCAATATAGCGCAGGCATCGGCTCACCTGATAGTAGTCTCTTGTATTCGGCTGACGATTTGTATCGCTTTGCCGAGGCCTATGGTGCTGAAGGTCGGGCGGAATACATTGCCGCGCGATTTAGCTTTGACCTGATCTGGCCCTTGGCCTACACCCTGTTTTTAGCCACGTCTATTAGTTGGCTGGGCCAACGCAGCTTTCAGCCCAACAGTCGTTGGCGCTGGCTCAACCTTGTACCAGTGATTGGTTTAGTGCTCGATTATGCTGAAAATTGTGGGGCAGCGCTGGTGATGGGTCGCTATCCTGAGCGCACACCGATTATCGATTGGCTAACGCCATGGCTGAGTGCAAGCAAATGGTTGTTTGTGAATGGCAGTTTTGTAGTTTTGGTTGGGGTAGGTTTACTGTATATTTGGCGGCGAGTTACCAAAAAAACACCGTAGTTAACTCAACTACGGTGTTTTGCAGCAAATTTATTGATCTTTGGTCAAGGTCAAAACTGGTTTATCGCCAACGATCGCATACGAAAATGTGTAGTGACCTGGCGCAAGCTCAGGTGTCCCAACATGCTTTTCGGGGTAAATCACATCGAGATATTGTTTGCCATCAACCGTGACAAAATTCATCTTGCGATAGTTGGCCAGCACTGGCTCGTGAGCTTGATACTCGGTAATATGGCCGGAATCGATTGGGCCATAGGGTGTGGTGCTTTGGCCCACCCCGCCAGCTCCCAGCCAAAAATTCTCGATATCCACTTCGCTATCGTTGCGAATTCGAATATGCACTTTATTCACGTCATCCCCACCACAGCCAGCAAGGCTGATTAATAACAGACTGAATAACCACCACAAACGGACGAATCGCATATGCTAGCCAGCCACCAATTCTTCAATCGGCGTGTTGAGCAATTCGCTAATCATTGAACTGGTTACGCCCATAAAATTAGCGGTGGTGGCGGTAAAATAATCGATTGTTTGATTGGGATGTGGCAATGCCAGCCATTGTTGACCGCCTGCGCCAATCAATGCCCCCACCAAACGCATGCCAATTGCCTTGCCTTCAAGTGTGCGTAAAACCGTCACAGTGCCACGGCTAGCGGTTGCTTGCAGGGTTTCAGCAAAATATTGGGCGGCTTCAGGCGCGAGACCTTGTTGGGCCAACCAACGTGGGTCAGGGTATTGTTTGGCTTGCTCAACTAATTCACGTGGGAAGTTAAAGCCAAGATCAGGCTGGTCGAGTTCTTTGTAGCCCAGGCTATGCGCCAAACGTTCAGTCATCACCTCAGTATTAGTCAAGGCCACCAAGGTATAGTGGCTCCCAACCAAACTCATTTCGATGATACCACTGGGCGAGAAATAATGGCTCACCCCTTGATGACCACTATGGTGCGCATGCCACTCACTGACCACCACAATATCGGGTTCAGCCAAGGTCGCAATCACCATCATCAATGGCTCAGTCATTGAATAATGGCCAGCAGTCTCATCCCAAACAATCCACTGATCGGCTTGTAACTCAGCCAACCCCTGATCCCACTGAGCTTGGCGTTGGTCAGGATCGGCGGGAAACAACGCAGCATCATCGCCACCGATTAAATTTTGAGCATGCACCATACCCAAAAGATAAGCGAGTTGGGGCGTACTAAACTGCAATGGGTAGGTTAATTCGCGTGTCTGTGCCATAATATGGCCTCCTGCTGAAATGGGCAGTGGATCGGCGTTGTAACAACGTCCAAGCCACTGCCCATTATACTGTTGATCTTATCGATTACCTAGAAGGTTTTGGAGAACCAATCTTTGACTCCGCTCCAGGTATTTTGGACATCTTGCTTGACATCGCCAAACCAGTTGACAGCATCTTGAGCTTTACCAATCAAGCTCCCAGCGCCGTTGCTAATGGTTGCGCCGATGCCAGTGTTGCCCATTTTTTCGTTCCAGTAGCGAATACCAGATTCTTGGCCAGTCAATGGGTTGGCCGTGTCGCGGCGTTCCAAGCCAAGGTAGTTATAGCCTGGGCCCATATCGTGGTAGTTGAAGAGGTAGCCAGCAGCATCGTGGACAGCACCGTGATAGCTGACTGGTGAATCGCCTAAGTCGATTGCTTTGTTGCCAGGGCCAACCAAGCCACCGCTTGGATTGAGCATTGAACCAAATACTGGGTCGATGCCCAAGACATCGCCGACGACTTTACCATAGCGCAAGCTTGAGGTGCTGCCCATGAAATCGCCATGGAAGGTTTGGTTGATTGCTTCAACAGCCGATTGGCCGTTGGCTGCGCCGGTTTTGGCAGCTTGTTCGCGCAATTCAAGGAACTTGCCATAGTCGGCTTGAATTTTTTCTAATGGCACGCCACGAGCTGCGGCAATCTTCTTGAGTGCTTCTTCAATTTGCTCAGGGGTTGCATTGCCACTGGTCAGCAATTCCATGGCCGAGTTCAACTCAGGGTTGCCAGCACCTTGGAATTGTTGGCCGACCAAATCGCCCATGTATTTATCATTGAAGACTTGCTCGGTTGACATTGGTTCTTGGCTGCTGCCACCACCGCCGCCACCGCCACCGCCGCCGCCTGCGCCAGCAGTGCTACTACCGCCGCCACCACCGCCGCC
>NZ_DOPT01000018.1:0-2632 GCF_003512625.1 Herpetosiphon sp.
GATCCCCAACAACCGATCCCCAATCCCCATTTATCGGATAAAATAGAACCGCATTCAGAAATAGTCGCCTCAACGCTGCAATGGAAGCGATTACACTCTCCCAAAATCAGACTATTCTGATACCTAAAGCTCAGCCTTTTGCCCCTCGCAAAGCTGCGCTTGACAAATTGAGCCGCTTGTGGGATACTCTCACTTAGTAAATTCATTGGAATAAGTTATGCAGGGACTGCCCAAGAAAGCCAGTCGGGAGCAAAGCAAGCTTCACAACTACCGACTTGTCTTCAAAGCCATCTACGACGGTGGCGCGATTAGTCGGGTGGATGTAGCACGCTTAACCAACCTCACGCCAACCACAGTTTCGAGTAACGTCGCGATCCTACTCGAAGAAGAATTGGTGCAAGAAGTCGGGTTAGCGCCCTCTGGTGGTGGAAAGCCAGCGACATTGCTGAGCGTATTGGATGATGGTCGCCACTTGATAGGTTTGGATGTTGCGGGACACGAACTGCGGGGCACGATCATCAACTTACGTGGGGCAATTCGCCAACGCCAAACGCTCGCGCTGAATGGGGGCAATGTTCTCGAACAATTGTATCAACTGATTGATCAATTGCTAGCGAACACCCACAGCCCAGTTCTCGGAATTGGCATCGGCGCACCAGGGGTCATTAACACCACCGCTGGAGTTGTCCAACAAGCAGTCAACCTTGGTTGGCACAATCTCGCACTCCGCGATTTGTTGGGCAAGCGTTATGGGTTACCGGTCTATTTGGCCAACGATAGTCATGTAACGGCGATTGCTGAACACACGTTTGGCAGCCAGCGCAACGCGGCAAACCTTGTGGTGATCAACGTTGGGCGTGGGATCGGCGCAGGCATTTTTATCAATGGTCGAATTGTTGGTGGTGATGCTTGGGGAGCGGGTGAAATCGGTCACGTCGTGGTTCAACCTCATGGAACTCTCTGTCGTTGTGGCCATTATGGCTGCCTCGAAACTGTTGCCAGCACAAGTGCGCTGCTAACAAAACTTGATGCAACCCAACCACAATCACAGCCATGGACGATTGCCGAGGTCCAAGCGGCCTTAGCCGCGAATGATCCGACTGTCCGAGCCTTGGTTGACGAAGCTGCCTACTATCTTGGCATCGCCATTGCAAATGTAGTGGGTTTGCTCAACGCTCAATCAATTATCCTTGCTGGGTCGCTGGCCCAACTTGGCAATGATTTACTCCAACCGTTACGCCGTTCGCTAGCACAACACGCTTTGCAGACTTTGGTCGCCGCCACCGATGTGCAAGTGAGCACCCTCGGCAGCGATATCGTTACCCTAGGTGCAGCAGCTCTGTTACTAGCCAATGAGCTAGGCATTGTTCGGGATTAAGTTCCAGCAAACCACCCCCGACAGGCTTAGCCACTTAGTTCCTTGTATAGGGGGTTTGCGTGGATCAACGACAGCGCCGGAACGCCAATGGCTGGCGGCTGGGAGTCGATGTAGGGGGGACGAAAATTGCCACCCTACTTGTCGATGGCGATAATCGAGTTTGGGCCAGCGTTCAACGCCCAACCGATACCGCAACTCCAGACCATGCCCTCAAGTCTCTTGCTGATGCGATTTGGGAAACCTTGAAACAAGCCGACCTACCCATTCGGCTCCTTGCGGGCATTGGGATTGGCATTCCAGGCCAAGTCGATACGCAGAGCGGGATTGTTCGGCACGCCGTCAATCTTGGCTGGCAAGCAGTTGATCTACGTGGATTCATCAACGCAACCTTTGGCACGGCCTGTGTGATTGAAAACGATGTTCGAGCAGCAGCATTAGGCATTCAACGCTATTGGTTGGCTGGTTCGATCGATTCGATGTTATATGTTAGTATAGGCACTGGCATAGCCGCTGGCATGATTCTTGATGGTACTGTCTACCGTGGTAGTCACGGAATGGCGGGCGAAATCGGCCATGCACGCTTCGGATCATCAACAATTCGCTGTCGCTGTGGCAATTATGGCTGTCTTGAAGCCATCGTTGCTGGGCCAGCAATTGCCAACTATGCACACTCTCTGCTCTCAACATTCCCGCATAGCCAACTGCATCAACTCGATTCGATAACCACTCCAGCAGTTTACGCCGCTGCTGAAGCTGGCGATGATTTAGCGTTGGCAGTTGCCCACATGGTTGGCGAACAACTTGCTCAAGCCCTCTATACCATGGTGCTTGCCTACGATTGCGATCATATTGTGCTTGGAGGCGGTGTTAGCCGCGCAGGCTCAGCCTTCTTCGCACCAATCGAACAAGCACTTGATGTCTTACGTCAGCAAAGTTCTCTAGCAACATCATTACTTCCGACGGGGCGGGTTAAGCTCTTAGATCGTGATTTTGCTGCTGGTGCATGGGGCGGAATCGCCTTGCTCGATAGCCAAGCGTTGGCGCGGGTTGCGCAAACGCAACTGGCATAACTCGCCAAGGGATTGGCACAGAATCCCACGGCAAAACCATACCAGTACCACATCGATTTAGGTTGGATTTGGGGAAACCTACGGGTTATGGGTCACGCATAGCCCACTATTCCCCACACTAGGAGGAACAATCAAGATGAAACATCGCAGTTTCCTGTTGTTACTGCTGATCAGCATGCTGATC